>NZ_JBYSZY010000002.1:0-86820 GCF_058787635.1 Variovorax sp. FW305-3-2-15-B-LB1
ACCCACGACGCCGCCCGACGTGCCCGACGACGGCGATGCCTTGCGCAACGCGCCCTGGGTCGAGGGCGTGTTCCGGACCGCGAGCCTCTACAAGGACCGCTGCGCGGCGCCGCGCACCGGCACGGGCTACGACGGCAAGCCGTTCACCGACAAGGCCGGTCGCACGCTCGACGAGAACAACTGGCTGCGCGCGTGGATCAACGACACCTACCTCTGGTACGACGAGGTGCCGGACCTGGACCCCGCGCGCTACGCCACGGCCGACTATTTCGACCTGCTCAAGACCCACGCCGTGACGCCGTCGGGCAGGGACAAGGACCAGTTCCATTTCACCTACACCACCGAGGAGTGGAATGCGCTCTCGGGCGCCGGCTCGTCCGTCGGATACGGCGCGCAGTGGGCTTTCTTTGCCCTCTCCCCGCCGCGCGATCTGCGCGTGGCGTACGTGGAGCCCGGCTCTCCCGCGGCCACGACGGGCGCCGGCCTGCCGCGCGGCGCCCGGGTGCTCGGGGTCAACGGCGTCGATTTCGTGAACGACCCCACGCAGGAAGGCGTCGATGTCATCAACGCGGCGCTCTTTGGCGCTGCACCGGGGACGTCCACGCGGTTCACCGTCGTCGACGCGGGCAGCAACACCCCGCGCGACATCACGCTGACGGCGGCGCCGGTGATCTCGACCCCCGTCCAGAACGTCAAGACGCTCCCGAACGCGGGCCGCACGGTTGGCTACCTGCAATTCAACGACCACATCGGCACGGCGGAACTGCAACTGAAGGCCGCCATGGAGTGGCTGCGCGCGCAGCGGGCCACCGAGCTGGTCGTCGACCTGCGCTACAACGGCGGCGGCTATCTGGACCTGGCCAGTCAACTGGGCTTCATGGTCGCCGGCGAGACGCAGACGCGCGGCAAGACCTTCGAGACCGTGCGGTTCAACAACAAGCACACCGAGCGCGATCCGGTAACTGGCAACACGCTCGCGCCCACGCCGTTCTGGGCCACCACCCTGGGCTTTCTTTCTCCCATCGACCCGCCCCTTCCGCTGCCCAGCCTCGACCTGCGACGCGTCTACGTGCTCACGGGCCCCGACACCTGCTCGGCCAGCGAGGCGTTCATCAACGGCCTGCGCGGCATCGACATCGACGTGGTCCAGATCGGCGACACCACCTGCGGCAAGCCCTACGGCTTCTATCCCGAGGACAACTGCGGCACCACCTACTTCAGCGTGCAGTTCCAGGGCGTGAACGCCAAGGGCTTCGGCGACTACCCCGATGGCATTACGCCCACCTGCTTCGTGCCCGACGATTTCAGCCGTGCGCTCGGCGATCCGCAGGAGGCGCGCCTGGCCGCCGCACTGGCGCACCAGGTCTCGGGGGCCTGCCCCGTCGCACCGGCCGGGCGCCTCGCCAAGCGAGCCGTCGCCGGCCCCGCCGCGCCCTTGCTGCACAAGCCCGAAGGCCTGCGCAACCGCATCCTGCGTCCGCGCTGAAGCAGGCGCAGGCACGCGCGCCGCGCTCAGATGCTGTGCGGGTCCACGTCCACCAGCCAGCGGATCACGCCCTTGCCCTCGGGCGTGCGCCGCAGTTCGTGCAGCAGCGGCTGCCAGGCGGCCAGCAGGCGCTGCAGCGCGGCGCGTGAGGGGCTTTCGATGAGCATCTGCGCGCGCTCCACGTTCGCCACGCGTTGGATCGCCAGCGGCACCGCCGGGTAGCGCGTGACCAGGTCGGCGCCGGGCAGCGCCTCGGCCTGGTCGGCCGCGAGGTTCAGGAAGCCCTGCGCCACCGCCTGCTCGCGCGCGTCGGCGCGCACCAGCGCCTGGAACGCGAAGGGCGGCATGGCGGCGGCCTGGCGTTCTTCGAGCTGCTGCTTGGCGAAGGCTTCGTAGTCGTGCCGGCGCAGCGCCGCGAACAGCGGGTGCGGCGCATGGTGCGTCTGGATCCACATCTCGGCCTTGGCGCCTTGCGCTGCGAGGTAGGCAGCGTCGCGGCCCGCGCGGCCGGCCGACTGCATCAACAGGCTGAACAAGCGCTCGGGCGCGCGGAAGTCGCTGGAGAACAGCGCACCGTCGGGGTTCACCGCGGCCACCAGCGTGATGCGGCGGAAGTCGTGGCCCTTGGCGATCATCTGCGTGCCGACGAGCACGTCGACCTCACCCGCATGCACGGCGGCCAGTTGCGATTCGAGCGCGCCTTGCTTCTTGGTGCTGTCGGCGTCGATGCGCGCGATGCGCACCGCGCTGCCGTCCGCATGTTTCACGCCGGCGAACAGCTCGGCCAGGTGCTCCTCGAGCCGCTCGGTGCCGCGGCCCACGGGCGCGATGTCGGGGTTGCCGCAGGCCGGGCAGGCGCGCGGCACGCGCTCGGTGAAACCGCAGTGGTGGCAGCGCAGCGTGCGGTCGATCTTGTGGAACACGCGGTAGGCGCTGCAGTGCGGGCATTCGCTCTTCCAGCCGCAGTCGCCGCAGGCCAGCACCGGCGCATAGCCGCGCCGGTTCAGGAAGATCATGCTCTGCTCGCCGCGCGCGATGCGCTGGCCGATGGCGTCGAGCAGCGCGCCCGAGATCACCGTCTTCGGCGGCTGCAGGTTCATGTCCACCAGCCGCACCGCCGGCAGCGCGCCCGCGCCGATGCGCGAAGGCATGGCCAGTCGCACGTAGCGCCCGCCTGGGTCGTCGCCCTCGGGCGGGCGGCTCTGGTGCCAGCTCTCGAGCGAGGGCGTGGCCGAGCCCAGGATCACCTTGGCCTTTTCGCGCTGGCCGCGCCACACGGCGAGGTCGCGCGCCGAGTAGCGCGCGCCTTCCTGCTGCTTGTAGCTCGGGTCATGCTCCTCGTCGACCACGATGAGCTTCAGCCCCGGGATCGACGCGAACACCGCCATGCGCGTGCCCAGCACGATGCGCGCGGCGCCGCTGTGCGCCGCCAGCCAGCTCGCCAGCCGCTGCGGGTTCGTCATGCCGCTGTGCAGCGACACCACGGCCTCGTCGCCGAAGCGCGCCTTGAAGCGGGCCTCGAGCTGCGGCGTGAGGTTGATCTCGGGCACCATCACCAGCGCCTGCGCTTCGGGGTCGCGCGCCAGCAGGTCGGCCACGCAGCGCAGGTAGACCTCGGTCTTGCCGCTGCCCGTGCTGCCCACCAGCAGGAAGGTGCCGGTGCCGGCCTCGATGCGGGCCAGCGCGGCCGACTGTTCGTCGGAGAGAGCAATCAGGTTCGCGGATTCGGCGGTTTCGGCCACCGGCCCGGCCGTGGTCTTGCGCTTGAGGCGGCGCGCCAGCTGCGTCGTGCTCAGGTCGCGCAGCTGCGGCGGCAGGGCGGCCAGCGCGATTTCGCCGATCGAGCGCTGGTAGTAGCGCCCGGCAAACGCCACCAGGTCGCGCCAGGCCTCGCCCAGCGGCGCCAGCGCGTCGAGCGCCGCGCCCACGGGTTTGAGCGCCATGTCGGGCTCGGCGCCCTCCAGCGAGGTCGGCTCGTTCCAGACCACGCCCAGCACCTCGCGCTTGCCCAGCGGCACCCGCACCAGCGTGCCCGGCACCAGCGGCTCGGCGCCGGCGTAGCTCAGCAGGTCACCCAGCGCGGCATGCGCGGGCGTCTGCACCGCGATGTCGAGTCGCCAGGGGTAGGAGACGTTTGTGGCGGATGTGACCGTCGGCGCGCCGGCTTCGGGCAGCGATTCGGCGGAGGGGCTGGGCGTCCTTTTTGGCAAGGTTTGTTAATGCGTTTTGGAGCAAGACCGCTTAAGTTGTTGATTTCACAGCGCTTTGGCGGTCATCCAGAGTTTCTGTGGATAACTTTGTTGACAAGACGGCTGGATAGTCGCCGAAGCCTTGATTTTCAAGGCTTCCGCTGGAATGCCTGTAAAAAAAGCAAAAATCAAAACCTATATAAATCAACCACTTAGCGTCGCTATTGGTTTAGGAGCAGAACCAATGCCCCCTCAGATAATCTTGCGCAGTGCAACACGCGTTTTGTGCATAAGTCGGGCGTCCGGGGCCGTTTTAGGGCTTGACAAACGCCGGGCGACTGGCTTTCAGGGGGCGCTGAGTCTGCCAACCGGGCGGTCGGCAGTTCACATTTGTTAGCTCAAGTGCGCAGCGCGCGCGACTGGTCGTGCACCGCCTGGACCAGCGCCGCGACGTGGTCGGGCGGCGTGAACTGGCTGATGCCGTGGCCCAGGTTGAAGATGTGCGTCGGGCCCGCCGTGGTGCGGTCGGTGTGGGGCTTGCCGAAGGCCTGCAGCACCTTGCCGACCTCGGCCTCGATGGCCGCGGGCGGGGCGAACAGCACGTTCGGGTCGATGTTGCCCTGGATCGCCTTGGCCTTGTCCTCGGTGCCTTCGGCCACGAGGCGGCGCGCGGCGGCCAGGTTGACGGTCCAGTCGACGCCGAGCACTTCGCAGTCGAGCGCGCGCATGGCGCCCAGCCACAGGCCGCCGCCCTTGGTGAAGACGATGCGCGGCACCGGCTGGCCGTCGGGGCCGTGGCGCTTCAGGCCGGCGAGCACGCGCGCGGTGTAGGCCAGGCTGAATTCGTGGAAGGCGCCGTCGGCGAGCACGCCGCCCCAGCTGTCGAAGATCATCACGGCCTGCGCGCCGGCGTCGATCTGGGCGTTGAGGTAGGCGGCCACGGAATCGGCATTGACCGCGAGCACGCGGTGCATCAGGTCGGGGCGGCCGTACAGCATGCTCTTCACGAGGCGGTAGTCGCTCGAGCCCGCGCCTTCGACCATGTAGCAGGCCAGCGTCCACGGGCTGCCCGAGAAGCCGATCAGCGGTACGCGGCCGTTCAGCGCCTTGCGGATCGAGCCCACGGCGTCGAACACATAGCGCAGCTTGTCCATGTCGGGCACTTCGAGCGCGGCCACGGCCGCTTCGTCGCGCACCGGGCGCGCAAAGCGCGGGCCTTCGCCGGCCTCGAACGACAGGCCCAGGCCCATCGCGTCGGGCACGGTGAGGATGTCCGAAAAGAGGATGGCCGCGTCCAGCGGGTAGCGCGCCAGCGGCTGCAGCGTGACCTCGGTGGCGTAGTCGGTGTTGGTGGCCAGCCCCATGAAGCTGCCGGCCTTGGCGCGCGTGGCAACGTATTCAGGCAGGTAGCGGCCGGCCTGGCGCATGAGCCAGACGGGCGTGTGATCGGTGGCCTGGCGCCAGCAGGCCCGCAGGAAGGTGTCGTTTTGCAAAGGGGCGAAAGGCATGGCCCGATTGTCGCAGGGCCCCCCGCGTTCGCCGTCAGTTGACCGACAGCGCACTTTGCGTTGCATCAACCCGCCCCGATGCGCCAGGGCGCGCGCCAGCCGCGAGCATCCGTTCCCGACAACAACTTCGGTCTGGAACAGACATGGCGCAGCAGGTTTTCGATGTGGTGGTGGTGGGCGCCGGCTCGGCCGGCTGCGTGCTGGCGCACCGGCTGGTGCGCGCCGGGCGCCGCGTGCTGCTGCTGGAGGCGGGCCCGCCCGACGACGACCGCTTCATCCACATGCCCGCCACCTTCGTGCGCGTGATCGGCACCGAGCGCACCTGGGCCTACGAGAGCGAGCCGCAGCCCGCCGCCGCCGGCCGCAAGATGTTCGTGCCGCAAGGCCGCACGCTGGGCGGCGGCAGCTCGATCAATGCCATGGTCTACGTGCGCGGCACGCCGGCCGACTACGACGGCTGGGAGGCGCAGGGCTGCGAAGGCTGGGGCTGGCGCGACGTGCTGCCGTGGTTCCGCAAGGCCGAGGGCAACGCGCGCTTCGCCTGCGAGCTGCACGGCACGAACGGGCCGCTGAAGGTGAGCGACACGCGCTTTCGCCATCCGCTGAGCCTGGCCTTCCTGCGCGCCGCGCAGCAAAGCGGCCTTGCCTACAACGACGACTTCAACGGCGCCGCCCAGGCCGGCGTGGGCTTCTACCAGACCACCACCTTCGAAGGCCGGCGCGCCAGCACCGCCGCCACCTACCTCGCGGCCGTGCGCGACGACCCGAAGCTCACCGTGGTGACGGGCGCGCACGTGCTGCGCGTGCTCACGCAGGATGGTGCGGCGACCGGCGTGGTCTACCGCACGGGCCGCAACGGCAGCGGCGAAGAGGTGGTGGCCACCGCGCGCGACGAAGTGATCCTCTCGGCTGGCGCGCTCGCCTCGCCCAAGCTCCTGCTGCTGTCGGGCATCGGCCCCGGCGCGCAGTTGCAGGCGCTGGGCCTGCCGGTGGTGAAAGACCTGCCCGGCGTGGGCGAGAACTTCCAGGACCACCTGGAGGTGTCGGTCTACGGCCGCACGCGCGAGCCCGTGAGCCTGCTGGGCAACGACCGCGGCCTGGCGGCGCTGAAGCACGGCCTGCAATGGATGATGTTCGGCTCCGGCCTGCTCACCTCGAACGTGGTCGAGAGCGGGGGCTTCGTCGACACCACCGGCGAAGGCCGGCCCGACCTGCAGTTCCACGTGCTGCCCGTGCTCGTGGGCGACGTCGACCGCGAACCGCTGGCCGGCCACGGCCTGTCGATCAATCCCTGCTTCCTGCGCCCGCAGTCGCGCGGGCGCGTGGCACTGCGCAGCGCCGACCCGATGGCGCCGATCCTGTTCGACGGCGGCTACCTGCAGGCGCAGGCCGACGTCGACACGCTGGTGCGCGGCGTGAAGCTGGCGCGCCGCATCCTGCGCGCGCCGGCGCTGCGCGAGGTGGTGTCCGAAGAGCTGGCGCCGTCGGCCGCCGACGACATGTCCGACGAGGCCCTCGAGGCCTACGTGCGCGAGCGCGCCAAGACCGTCTACCACCCGAGCGGCACCTGCCGCATGGGCCGCGACGCCATGGCCGTGGTCGATGCGCGCATGCGCGTGCACGGCGTGGCCAGGCTGCGCGTGTGCGATGCCTCGGTGATGCCTTCGCTCGTCAGCGGCAACACCAACGCGCCGACCGTGATGCTGGCCGAGCGCTGCGCCGACTTCGCGCTGTCAGGCAACTGAGATTGCACGGTCGGTCAATCGCCGAAGCGCACTGAAACCTAGAGTCCTTCCCAACCAGGAGACACAGCGAATGAGTTCCCCGAATTCCATGGCCGGCAAGGTCGCCTTCATCACCGGCGGCGGCACCGGCATCGGTGCGGCGGTGGCCGCGCAGTTCGTCGCGGCGGGCGGCCGCGTGGTGCTGATGGGGCGCCGCCTCGCGCAGCTCGAAGCGGTGGCGTCGAAGCTCGGCGGGCTCGCGGTGGCGGGCGACGCAGCGAACACTGCCGATGTGCAGCGCGCCCTGACCGCCGCACGCGAACGCTTCGGCGGCGTCGACGTGCTGGTCGCCAACGCGGGCGGCCACGGCGTGGGCGATGCGCTTTCGACCGACGACGCCTCGTGGGCGCTGTCCACGCGCCTGAACCTCGACACCGCCTTCGTCTGCGCACGCGAGCTGCTGCCCGAGCTCATCGCGCGGCGCGGCAACATCGTCGTGCTCTCGTCGCTCGCGGGCCACTTCGCGGGGCCGGGCGTGGTCGGCTACGTGACCATGAAGCACGCGCTCATCGGCCTCGTGCGTTCGCTGGCGCGTGACTACGGCCAGCAGGGCGTGCGCGTGAACGCCGTGTGCCCCGGCTGGGTGCGCACCGAGATGGCCGACGAGCAGATGCAGGTGCTCGTCGACAAGCACCACCTGCCGAACACCGATGCGGCCTACGACCTCGTCACGCGCGACGTGCCCATGGGCCGCGCCGCCAGCCCCGACGACGTGGCGAACGCCGTGCTGTTCCTCGCCTCGCCGCTGGCCGCGATGGTCAGCGGCAGCTCGCTGATGGTCGATGGCGGCGCGTCCGCGGTCGACCTGCCCACCATCGCTTTCGCGCACGACGCCTGAAGAAGGAAAGACGCCATGAGCACCGACACCACCAAGCCCGCCGACTGGAAGACCTACGACCAGTTCGCCCTCGGCATCGCAACCAACCGCCTGCCCGCCACCGACGCACTCGCCGGCCAGACGCTGCGGCTCGCGCTGCCCGGCTTCCAGCTCACGCTGCAGCCGCGCGCGCAGCACACGCTCGACTGGCATGAAGACGGCGCACGCGGGGGCGAAGGCCAGGGCGACTGGTACGAGGCCATCGAGGTCGCGCCCGACACCTTCTTCCTCGACATCACGCAGGCCAGCCGCCCGAGCGAGGCGCTGACCGTGGTCCTCAACACGCGCACGCGCCGCGTGCTCGCCATCCGCTGCCGCATCGTCGGCGCCGACGAGGCCGCGGGCCAGCCGCGCGTGCCGCAGGACTTCTGGCCCGGCACGCTCGAAGGCGGCACTGCCACTGGCAGCGCACCGCACGCCACGCGCGACCTCATCGGCCTGCGCACCTGGCAGACCTACAGCCCCAACCACACCTACGAGCACACCTACCTGAGCGCCGAGCGCTACGCCTGGCAGTGCCTGGTGGGCGTGCAGCGTGGCCACGGCGACGTCGACCTCGCGAGCTACTGGAAGTTCGACGACGACCAGTACGTCTTCACCTTCCGCGAGTTTTTGATCCCGGTCGCGTCGGTGTTCTTCTTCGACTTCGCGAACGGTCGCTCGACCGGCAAGTTCCTCGGGCTCACCGGCACCGGCGCGATCGCCAACAACCCCGCTGGCGCCTTCATGCGCAAGGCCTCGCAGACCTTCTACCCGCCCGAGTTCGGGCCCGTCTGACCTCACCGTTGTCCAGGAGCTTTTTTCATGCGCACCCCTTACCAGATCGTGGCCGACCACTACGCCGCCTCCGACCGCCACGACCTCGCCGCGATGTTCGCCGACGTGGCCAATGACGTGCAGTGGACCGAGATGGCCGGCTTTCCCTGCGCCGGCACGCACGTCGGCCCCGCGCAGGTGGTCGAGAAGGTCTTCCAGGTGCTCGGCGCCGAGTGGGAGGGCTACCGCTTCGTGCTCGAGCGGCTGGTCGACGGCGGCGACACCGTGGTCGGCATCGGCGACTACCACGCGCGCCACCGCACCACGGGCAAGCCGATGCAGGCCCGCGTCACGCATGTGTGGCAGGTGCAGGGCGGAAAGGTGCAGCGCTTCGAGCAGTTCACCGACACGCTGCTCGTCGCGCGCGCCATGCAGCCGTGACGCCGCTTTCTTTCGCATCCCTCGCATCCCTTCCCGGAGCCCGCCCATGAATCTGCGCGACCTGTCGATCGAACACCTCGGCCAGGTGGGCCTGCTGGCGCAGCGCCGCCGCGGCAACCACATCGACGGCCACGAGGTCGTGCCCCGCAACGGGCAGTACCTGCCGGTGGTCGACCCGGCCACCGAGATGACCGTGGCCGAGGCGCCCGACAGCGACGCGGACGACGTGCACGCCGCCGTCGCCGGCGCGCGCCGCACCTTCGAGAGCGCCGCCTGGAAGTCGCTGCGCCCGGCCGACCGCGAGCGCATGCTGTACACGCTCTCGACGCTCATCGAGTCGCACGCCGACGAACTCAGCGCGCTCGAAACCCTGCAAAGCGGCAAGCTGCGCGGCATCGCGCGCATGGTCGACGTGGGCGCGGGCGCGGAGTTCGTGCGCTACATGGCGGGCTGGGCCACCAAGCTCGAAGGCCAGACGCTCGACAACTCCATCGGCATCCCCGGCGCGCAGTGGGTCACGTACACGCGGCGCGAGCCGGTGGGCGTGGTCGCGGCCATCGTGCCGTGGAACTTCCCGCTCGCCATCGCGCTGTGGAAGGTGGCGCCGGCGCTGGCGGCCGGCTGCACCGTGGTGCTCAAGCCGTCCGAAGAAACGCCGCTCACCGCGCTGCGGCTGGCCGAGCTGGCGCTGGAGGCGGGCTTTCCGCCGGGCGCGCTGAATGTGGTGTGCGGGCGCGGCGCCACGGCCGGCGCGGCGCTGGCCGCGCACCCGGACGTCCGCAAGATCAGCTTCACCGGTTCGACGGCGGTGGGCCGTCACATCGGCCACGCGGCGGTCGACAGCATGGCGCGCTTCACGCTCGAGCTGGGCGGCAAGTCGCCGCTCATCGTGCTGGGCGACGCCGACCCGGTGGCGGCGGCGCAGGGCGCGGCCAACGGCATCTTCTTTCACCAGGGCCAGGTGTGCACGGCAGGCTCTCGCGTGTACGTACAGCGCAACCTGTTCGACGAGGTGGTGCGCCGGCTCGCGCAGGCCGCCGAGGGCCTGCACATCGGCTCGGGCTTCGACCCGAAGGCGCAGTTCGGGCCGCTCGTGTCCAAGCGCCACCTGGCGCGCGTGATGGCGCACATCGACGGCGCCGTGGCCGAGGGCGCCACGCTGGTCACGGGCGGGCGCCAGGCTTTCGACGGCGGCTGCTTCGTGCAGCCCACCGTGTTCGTCGACGCGCAGCCGTCGATGCGCATCGCGCGCGAAGAGGTGTTCGGCCCGGTCGCGACGGTCGTGCCTTTCGACGACGTGGACGATGCGGTGCGCCTGGCCAACGACAGCGCCTACGGCCTGGCGGCCAGCGTCTGGTCGAACGACCTCTCGGCCGTGCACCGCATCGTGCCGCGCCTGCAGGCGGGCGTGGTCTGGGTCAACGCGCACAACGTGCTCGACAACGCGCTGCCGCTGGGCGGCGTGAAGCAGTCGGGCAGCGGGCGCGACCTGGGGCGCGCGGCGGTGGAGAGCTTCACCGAACTCAAGAGCGTGTGCATGGCGGTGTAGCCCCGCCCCCGGTTTCGATCACCCAGAAAGAAGGAGACACCTCATGCAAAGCAAAAGACGAATCGCGCTGTCGGCCGTTGCGGGCGCGCTGGGCCTCGCTGGCTTCAGCGGCGCCTGGGCGCAGGCGGGTCCCGACTGCGGCCTCAACACCGGCAAGCCCGCCACGGGCGAGCCCATTCCCATCGGCGCCGTGGTCGGCAAGACCGGCCCCGACGACTTCAGCGCCTCGGGCCAGGCGGCGGCTGCGTACTTCAAGTGCGTCAACGCCAACGGCGGCATCCATGGCCGGCCGGTCGACTACCTCGTGCTCGACGACCAGTGGAACCCCGAGACGGCCGCGCAGGTGGCCTCCAAGCTCGTGAAGGACCGCAAGGTGGTCGCGCTCGTGGGCAGCACCAGCTTCGTGGAGTGCGGTGCCAACGCCAAGATGTACGCCGACGAGGGCGTGATGGTCATCGCCGGCACCGGCGTGCCGCGCGAGTGCTTCAACGCGCGCAACTACGTGCCGGTGAACGCCGGGCCGCGCGTGTCGGCCACCATCGCCGCGATGTACGCTGCGCAGAAGTACAAGGCCAAGAAGATGGTCTGCATCATTCCGAACATCCCGAGCCTGGGCAACTGGGCCTGCGAGGGGCCCAAGGAATGGGGCAGGAAGAACGGCGTGACGGTCGAGACCCTCACCATCGACCCCGGCTCGGCCGACGCCACCTCGACCATGCTGCAGGCCGCCGCGAAGAAGCCCGACACCATCATCATGAACGTGCCCAAGGGCATCCTCGTGCCGATGCTGGCCGCGGCCGAGCAGCAGAACCTGGGCAGGAAGATCCACTTCGTGTCGGCCGCACCGGCCTACAACGTCGACGTGCCCAAGGCCATCGGGCCGTACTGGAAGGGCAACTTCGACGTCAACCTCGAGTTCAACCCGCTCGAATCGGCCGGGCCCGACAACAAGAACTGGCTGGCCGTGATGGACAAGCACGGTGCCAAGAGCGACCCGCGCGACACCTTCTCGCAGGCCGGCTACCTGGCCGCGCGCCTGGCCACGCAGGCGATGCTGAAGATGGACCCGAAGAAGATCGACCGCGCCGGCGTGACCGATGCGCTGCGCAAGGTGAGCGACTTCCGCAGCGACATTCTCTGCAAGCCCTTCTACGTGGGCAGCGGCAACCGCCACAACGCCAACAACAGCGGCCCCATGGCCAGTCCCGACGGCAACGGCTGGCGCTTTGCGCCCGGCGGCTGCCTCACGGCGGACGACCCGGAGCTGGTCGACATCCGTGCCGACGAGCAGAAGATGGGCCTGAAGTAAGCGCGCCGGGCCATGGAGGACTACCTGCCTTTCGTCATCTCGGGCCTGGGCCTGGGCGCGGTGTACGCGCTCTCGGGCGTGGGGCTGGTGGTGCTCTATCGCTCGTCGGGCGTGCTGAACTTCGCCTTCGGCGCCATCGGCGCGCTCGGTGCCTATGTGGCCTGGACGCTGCTCGAAGCCGACTGGCCGCAGGGCCTGGCGTGGTGCGCGGCGGTGCTCGCGGCCATGGCGCTGTCGCTGGCCTACGGGCGCCTGCTGGCGCCGCGCCTGTCGCACCGCGACCCGACCATCCGCAGCATCGCCACGCTGGGCTTCGCGCTCGTGGTGGTGGGTTTCACCGAATGGACTTGGGGCGAGCAGCCGCGCCGTCTCGTGCTGCCGACCGACGGCGGCGCGCTCGAGTTCGTCTTGGGCGAGGTCGAGGTGCGGCTCACGCACACGCGCGCGCTCGGCCTGGCGCTGGCGGTGCTGATGATGGGCGGCGTCGGCCTGCTTCTGTCGAAGACGCGCGTGGGGCTGAAGATGCGCGCGCTGGCCAACGACCGCGACCTGAGCGCGCTGCTCGGCATCCGCGTGCTCGGCGTCGACACGGTGGCGTGGATATTGAGCGGCGCCTTCGCGGGCGTGTGCGGGCTGCTGCTGGCCAACATCGTGCGGCTGCAGGCCACGCTCCTGACCTTTCTGGTGATTCCGGCCTTTGCCGCCGCCATCATCGGCCGCCTGCATTCGCTGCCGGCCACCGTGGCGGGCGGCATCGCCATCGGCGTGCTGGAGGCGCTGGCGATCACGGTGCCGGGCTTCGCGGCCTTTCGCACGGCCACGCCGTTCCTCATCGCGCTGGCGATGATCGTCTTCTACCGCGCGGGGACGCGGTCGGCATGAACGCGTCGATCCTCGAAGGCACCCTGCCCGCGTCCGACGCAGCACCCGCCGCGCTGGCGCAGGCCACGCGCCGCGCCCGCCGCTCGCTCATCTTGATGGTGGTCTGCGTGCTGCTGATCGGCTGGGCCGTGCCGTGGTTCGCGAACGCGTACTGGATCAAGACGCTCACCTCGTCGCTCGCGCTGTCGGTCGCCGCGGCGGGCGTGGCGCTGCTGTATGGCCAGCTCGGGCTGGTGTCGCTGTGCCAGTACGCGCTGCTCGGCGCGGGCGGCTGGGTCGCGCTGCGCGCGGGGCACGGGCTGGGCTGGCCCTTCGAGCTGTCGGTGCTCGCGGGCGGGCTGCTGTCCTGCGTCGTGGGCATGCTCGCGGGGCTGCCGGCGCTGCGGCTCAAGGGGCTGTACCTGGCGCTCGTCACGATGATGATGGCGGGCGGCTTCCAGGTGGTCGTCAACGTGACGGGCTTTCCCGATGGCGGCGCGGGCTGGCTGGGCCGCGTGTTCGGCAGCGAGCGGCTGATGATGCCGCGCCCCGCGCTGGCGCTGTCCGACGCCGCGTACTTCCGCTACGTGGCCGTGTGGCTGGCGGCGGTGCTGGCGCTGATCGAGCTGCACCGGCGCACGCGCGCGGGCCGCTCGTGGGCGCTGATCCGGCGCGGCGAGGCGGCGGCCGTGGCGGCCGGCGTGAACATCCTGCGTTACCAGACCTGGGCCTTCGGGCTCGCGGGCTTCTGCGCGGGCGTGGCCGGCGCGCTGCTCGCGGGCGGCGTGGGGCAGCTCGACGGGCGCGCCTTCACGGCCGGCGAATCGGTGATGCTGTTCGCGCTCGCGGTGGTGGGCGGCGTGTACCACTGGGCCGGCGCGCTCATCGCAGGCTTGCTGCTGCGCGCGGTGCCGGCGCTGCTGACCGACTTCGGCGTCAACGGCTACCTCGCGATGATCTTCTTCGGCGTGGCGCTGCTGCATGCGCTCATCACCGCGCCGAGCGGCATCGCGGGGCAGCTGATGGGCGCGTTCGAGGCGGTGCGAAGACGCTTCGCTTCGCCGAAGGACAAGGACGCCGCGCCATGATCCGCATCGACGATCTCACCGTCGCCTTCGGCGGCGTCAAGGCCATCGACGCGCTCACGGCGCAGCTCGATGCGCCCGTGTGCGGCCTCATCGGGCCGAACGGCGCGGGCAAGACCACGCTGGTCAACGTGCTCAGCGGCCTCGTGTCGCCGAGTGCCGGCCGCGTGGCGGTGGACGGCGCCGACCTGCTGGGCCTGAAGCCCATCGCGCGCGTGCGCTTCGGCCTGCGCCGCTCGTTCCAGACCGAGCAGGTGGTGGAAGACCTCAGCGTGTGGGACAACGTGCGCGCGCTGCTCGACCACGTGCCGCATGCGCGCGGCGAAGCAACATCGCAGGTGGCGCGCGCGCTGTCGCACACGGGCCTGCTCGACGTGGCGACCGTCATGGGGCACCGCCTCAACCTGTTCCAGCGCCGCATGCTCGAGCTTGCGAAATCGCTGGTCGGCGCGCCCAAGCTGCTGCTGCTTGACGAGCCCGGCGCCGGCCTCACCGAGCAGGAAGCCGGCGTGCTGCGCCGCACGATCGGTGCGGTGCATGCCTTCTGCGGCGCGCAGGTGCTGCTCATCGACCACGACGTCGACCTGATCGCCGCGACCTGCACGCAGACCCTGGTGCTCGACTTCGGCCGCCGCCTCGCGCTCGGTCCGACGCGCGAGGTGCTCGACGACCCGGCCGTGCGCAAGGCCTACCTGGGAACGGAGTGACCACCCCATGCTGAACGTGACGGATCTGCGCCTGCAGCGCGGCGGCAAGGCCGTGCTGCACGGCATCGACCTGCAGGTGCCGCCGGGCGAGGTGACGGCGCTGCTGGGCGCCAACGGCGCGGGCAAGTCGAGCACCGTGATGGCCATCGGCGGCGTGCTGCCGCTCGCGGGCGGGCGCATCGAGGTCGAGGGCCACGCACTGCACGGCCAGCGGCCCGAGCGCGTGCGCGCGCTGGGCGTGGCGGTGGTGCCCGAGGGGCATCGCGTGCTCGGCGAGCTGTCGGTGCTGGACAACCTGCGCGCCGCCGCGACCGCGCTGCCCGCGGCCACGGTGGCCGATGCGGTCGAGCGTGTGCTCGGCGTGTTCCCCGAGCTGCGCGTGAAGCTCGCGCTGCCCGCGCGTTCGCTGTCGGGTGGACAGAAGCAGATGGTCTGCATCGCGCAGGCGCTCATCGGCAAGCCGCGCTACCTCGCGATCGACGAACTCTCACTGGGGCTCGCGCCCGCGGTGGTGAAGCGGCTGGTCGAGGTGGTGCAGCAGGTCGCGCGCGAGGGTGTGGGCGTGCTGCTGATCGAGCAGTTCACGACGGTGGCGCTGGCCGTGTCGAGCCGTGCCTATGTGCTGGAGCGCGGGCGCATGGCGTTCGCGGGCTCGTCGGAAGAACTGCGCAGCCGGCCGGAGATCCTGCACAGCAGCTATCTCGCGGCGGCCTAGGCGCGCTCCTTCTGCGCCTTCCGTGCGGTGGGCATCACGAAGGCCTGGAAGTAGTCGCGCAGCCGCGCGGTGAACTCCTCGGCGATGGCCGAAGGCGCCGACTGCGGCGAGAAGGCCATCGACACCTCCACCGGGCAGCGCGGCGACAGCGGCAGGATCTTCAGGTCGCGCGCGAACACGGAAGCCACGTAGGGGTTGACGATGCCGACGCCGGTGCCCTGCGCCGCCATCATGCAGATGGTGACCGAGTAGGTGGTCTCGACCGTGGCGGCGCATTCGATGCGGTGCTGCTGCAGCGTGCGCTGGAACTGCTGGTGGATCTCGTCGTCGGCATTCAGCGTGAGCAGCACCTGCTGCTTCAGGTCGCGCACGTGGACGGCGTCGCGGTGCGCCAGCGCATGCCCGGGATGCACGACGCACACCGCGCTGGCCTTGTGCAGGCTGACCGCGTCGAGCTGCGGGTCGTGGAAGGCGGCGGTGCTGAGCGCGACGTCGTACAGGCCGTAGAGCAGGCCCTCGCGCAAGGCGTGCGTGCCGACGGTCTGCAGGTTGACGTGCACCTCGGGGTGCAGCCGCGAGAAGGCATGGATCACTTGCGGCATCACACCGAGCCCGAGCGCCGGCGTGCAGCCCACGCGCAACGAGCCCGCGCCCGACTTGCGCAGCACCGCCACGCTCTGCTCGATGCGGTCCAGGCCCAGGAAGTGGCGCTGCACGGTGTCGAACAGCTGGCGCGCCTCGTGCGTGGGGCGCAGCCGTCCCTTGTGGATGTCGAACAGCTTGAGCCCGGTGGCATGCTGGATCTGCGAGAGCAGGCGGCTCACGGAGGGCTGCGTGGTGTGCAGCAGGGCCGCCGCGGCGGTGGTGGTGCCGGTCTGCATCACGGCGCGAAAGGCCTCGATCTGGCGGAAGTTCAACGGGCGCGACATGCGGGGGCTCCTGGGGCTGCACGGTACAAGGCAGAAAGCATGGCATATCTTTTCTGCATAGCCTGTGAATGAAAATGAATTTTTCAGAATGATGCTGCGTTCCTAGACTGCGCCCTATCCACCCCCTCCATCGCGCCGTCGCGGCGCACAGCAAGGAAGACGCATGACACAGCAATGGCCCCGCAGGGCCGCCGGCCTCGGCCTTCTCGCACTGGCCCTGGGCGTCGCTTCGACGTCGCAGGCATCGCAGCCGCAGGCCTACCCCGACCGGATGATCCGGCTCGTGGTGCCCTTCACCGCCGGCGGCAGCTCCGACGTGCAGGCCCGCATGCTGGCCGACCGGCTGGGCAAGCTGTACAAGCAGTCCGTGGTGGTCGACAACAAGCCCGGCGCCGGCGGGCACATCGGCGGCAAGTTCGTGGCCGATGCACCGGCCGACGGCTACACGCTGCTGCTCGGCTCGATCGGGCTGCACGCGACCTACGGCGTGTTCAAGAAGCTGAGCTACGACCCCGCGACCGACTTGAAGGTGGTCACGGTGCTGGCTGAGATGCCGCACGTCGTGGTCGCCAATCCCGCGCTGCCCGCCAACGACCTGAAGCAGCTGGTGGCGCTGGCGCGCAAGCAGCCGGACACCATCAACTTCGGCTCGGCCGGCGTGGGCTCGTCGGTGCACATGATCGGCGAGCTGTTCAAGCTCACGGCCAATGCACCGCTCGTGCACGTGCCCTACAAGGGCAGCACGGCCGCGCTGAACGACCTGCTGGCGGGGCAGATCCAGCTGATGTTCGAGAACCCGCCGACCACGCTGGCCCACATCCGCGGCGGCAAGCTCAAGGCGCTGGCCGTGACCGGCAAGACCCGCCTGCCGGCGCTGCCCGAGGTGCCGACCGCGATCGAGTCCGGCTTCCCGGCCTTCGAGGCCACCTCGTGGACCACGGTGGCGGTGAGCGCCAAGGTGCCCGACGCCATCGCCGACAAGCTCAATGCCGACATCCGCAAGATCGTCGCCGCGCCGGAGTTCCGCCAGGGGCTGTCGGAGCAGGGCATGACGCCGGTGGCGAACACGCGCGACGCCGCGACGCGCTTCATCGCCGCCGAGAAGCTGCGCTGGGACAAGGTGATCCAGCAAGGCCGCATTGCCGCGGAGTGAGCCCGATGTCGTCGAACCCACTTCCCGAGCAACCCCGCCTCGCGCCGGCACCCTGCCGCCGCGTGGGCGATGGCGCGCAGCACCATTTCTTCGGCTACTACAACAAGAGCGCCTGGGACCGCAGCGGGCGCTACCTGCTGGCGCAGCAGGTGCCCTGGATGGACGCCGAACTCACGCCGACGGCGGCAGCACGCATCGGCTACTTCGACCTGCAGGACAACGACCGCTTCCACGCGGTCGGCGACACCACCGCGTGGAACTGGCAGATGGGCAGCCAGCTGCAGTGGCTCGACGGCGCGCCGGGGCGCCAGCTGGTCTACAACAGCCGCACCGGCGATGCCGATGCGTTCTACCCCGGCTTCGGCGCCACGGTGCTCGACGTCGACACCGGCGCGAAACGCCTGCTGCCGTTGCCGATCTACGTGGTGGCGCCCGACAGCCGCTGGGCCTTGAGCGTGGACTACCGGCGCCTGTACATCACGCACCGCACCATCGGCTACAGCGAAGCCGGCGGGCCGTTCGAGCTGCCGCTGGCACCGGCCGACGACGGCATCCACGCGACCGACCTGGCCACCGGCACGGCGCGGCTGCTGCTGAGCTACCAGGACCTGCGCCGGTTTCATCCGCGCGCGTCGATGGACAAGGCGATCCACTGGGTGAGCCACATCGAGGTCAACCCGTCGTCGTCGCGCGTGCTGTTCCTGCACCGCTGGACCGAGCGCGTCGAGGACGAGACCTGCTTCCTGCACCGCCTGCTCACGATGAACCCCGACGGCTCCGACCTGCGCCTGCTGGAGTGCTCCGACCATCCGCTGCCGCAGCTGGCGGATGACTTCGACCCGACGGCCGTGGGCACCTTCGACTACGAGAAGTCCGAGTACCAGATCTCGCACCCGCTGTGGCAGGACGACGAACACAT
The DNA here is from genome assembly GCF_058787635.1 of Variovorax sp. FW305-3-2-15-B-LB1. Classification (NCBI taxonomy): domain Bacteria; kingdom Pseudomonadati; phylum Pseudomonadota; class Betaproteobacteria; order Burkholderiales; family Comamonadaceae; genus Variovorax; species Variovorax sp. FW305-3-2-15-B-LB1. The sequence goes on from NZ_JBYSZY010000002.1 coordinate 18,269, forward strand.
CATCGTGTGGGGCCCGCACGCCGGAAAGATCCACTACCACCTGTACCACGACCGCGTGGGCGGCGAGGTCCGCGTGATCGGCGACGGCGTGCTGGTGGAGAACGGCCACATGACCTTCTCGCCGGTGAACACACGCTGGCTGCTGAGCGACACCTACCCCGACGCACGCACGCACGAGCGCGTGCTGTTCCTGTTCGACATGGCCACCGGCCGGCGCCACGACCTGGGCAGCTTCTACGCCTCGCCGGCGCTGAGCAAGGAGAACCGGTGCGACCTGCACCCGCGCTGGCGCCGCGACGGGCTGCAGGTGTGCATCGACTCCGTGCACGAATCGCAGCGGCAGATGTACATCGTCGACGTGTCGGGGATCGTGGGCAGCCCTTGAAGGGGGTCGCCTAGTGTGTGAGCGCCGGCGACATCGCCCGCTGCGCCTCGCGCCGCTGGAACTCGCGCGGCGACACGCCGTACTGCGCCTTGAACACGCGGCAGAAGTGCGCACTGCTGTTGAAGCCCCAGGCGAAGGCGATCTCCGACACCGAGGCGCGGCCGCCCGCGGCCTGGCGCAGAGCTTCGCTGCAGCGCTCCAGGCGCATCTGCCAGATGAAGCGGTCGAGCGTCTGGTCTTCGTCCTCGAACACGCGGTGCAGGTAGCGCTTGGAGCAGCGCAGCTGCTGCGCGATGAGGTCCAGCGACAGGGCCGGGTCGGCCAGGTGCGCGTGCACGAACTGCTTCACGCGCGCCTTCAGCACGCCGGGCAGCGGCTGTGCGCCGAACTGCTCGTCGGCGTGCGTGGCGAGCGTGGAGGCCAGCAGGCCCAGCACGGTGTCGCTGACCGAGCGGCCGACGGCGTTGGGCAGGGACGGCAGCTGGTCGGCCAGCGAGGTGAGGAACGAACCGAGCACCGCGTACAGCCCCTGCATGGCCGGCGTGTGGGCTTCGCAGGTGTGCAGGTCGGGCATCTTCATGCCCTTGAACTGCTGGCGCGGGATCGTGATGGCCAGCAGGCGCGAGCGCTCGGGGTTGGTGATGGCATAGGGCACGCGCGGGTCGTACAGGCTCCAGTCGCCCGGGTGCAGGTGGAACTCGCGGTCGCGCTGCGAGATGTGGCCGTGGCCTTCCAGCTGCAGCACCAGCTTGTAGTGCTCGTCGAGCGCGATCTCGCGGTGCGTGTCGGGCCGCGCCACGCGGTGCGAGGGCGCCTCGATCATGAACATGCCCAGGGGGCCGAGTTCGTAGGCGTCCATGCGTGCGTCGAACGGGCCGGGGTCGAGGCACTGCACGCGCAGCGCGCCGAAGTACGACTCGTTGATGCGGCCCCAGCAGGCCTGCCGGTCGGCCGGGTGTTCGAGCCGGGTGCTGAAGTGGTGTGCGTTCATGCCGTGGTTCCCAGGGGGCGCCGGAAGCGCTGGTGCAGGATAGGCAGGTCGGCGCGCGCCATCATCGGTACTTCCACCCGGGGCGGCAGGGGCGGTGCGCTCCCGGTCAACGGCCGGTGCGCGCTGGGTCAATGCCCGCGGTTCACACCTTCTCAGACGACGGGCACGCGGCCCGCGTCGGCCGGGTCGACGTTGCGGCGGTACAGCACGAGCGTCGCAACCAGCCCGCAGGCCGCGGCGGCCGTCATCCACAGGCCGGGCGCGCCCTTGTCGCCGGTCATCTCGATCAGGCCCGTGGCAATGGCCGGCGTGAAGCCGCCGAACAGGGCCGTGGCGAGGCTGTAGGCCAGCGAAAAGCCCGCGGTGCGCACGCTGACCGGCATCACCTCGGTGAGCGCCACCACCATCGCGCCGTTGTAGCTGGCGTACAGGAACGACAGCCACAGCTCCACCTCGAGCATGCGCGCGAAGCTCGGCGCGCCGACCAGCCACTTGAGCGACGGGTAGGCCGTGAGGATGGTCAGCACGGTGAACAGCACGAGCAGCGGCTTGCGCCCCACGCGGTCCGACAGCGAGCCCATGACCGGCAGCCAGAAGAAGTTGGAAATGGCCACGCACAGCGTGACGATGAGCGCGTCGGTCGTGCTCAGGTGCAGCACGGCCTTGCCGAAGGTGGGCGTGTAGACGGTGATCAGGTAGAACGACACGGTGGTCATCGACACCAGCATCATCCCGGCGACCACGAGGCCCCAGTTGGCCACCATCGAGCGGAAGATCTCGCGCGCGTCGGGGCGGTGCTTGCGCGCCATGAACTCCTCGGTCTCCTGCAGCGAGCGGCGGATGATGAACAGCACCGGCACGATCAGGCAGCCGACGAAGAAGGGAATGCGCCAGTAGAAGTCGCCGATCTCCTGGGGGGTGAAGGTCACGTTGAGCCAGTAGCCCAGTGCGGCGGCCACGACGATGGCCACCTGCTGGCTGGCCGACTGCCAGCTCACGTAGAAGCCCTTGCGGCCCGGCGTGGCCATTTCCGACAGGTACACCGACACGCCGCCCAGTTCCACGCCGGCCGAGAAGCCCTGCAGCAGCCGTCCCACCAGCACCAGCAGCGGCGCGATCACGCCGGTGGTCGCGTAGCTCGGCACGCAGGCGATGAGCAGCGTGCCGACGGCCATCAGCGCGAGCGTGACGATCAGCCCCTGGCGGCGGCCCACGCGGTCGACGTACGCACCGAGAAAGATGGCGCCCAGCGGCCGCATCAGGAAGCCCGCGCCGAAGGTCATGAAGGTCAGCATCAGCGACGCGAACTCGTTGCCGGCGGGGAAGAAGGCCTTCGAGATCTGCGTGGCGTAGAAGCCGAACAGGAAGAAGTCGAACATCTCCATGAAGTTGCCGCCGGTCACGCGCAGGACGGTGGCGAATTTCGAGGAGGAATGCGCGTTGGCAGGCGCGGAAGTCATGGTGTGTCCCCTGGGGCGGTGTTGTGGGCCCAAGGGTAGGTCGGGGTTCCCGACCTGCACCTGACGGGGGGAGTCAGGTAGCTGTCAATGCAGCGCGCCGCGCAGTGGGCGACGCGTGCACACGCATCAACTCTTGTACTTGATCGAGCACCCGTAAGGCCGCGTGCTCGCCATCGACACCGGTTTTCCGCCGGTCACTTCGCCCAGCGCCTGGTTCACGTAGTTGGTGGCGGTCTTGATGTCATCCACGCGCGCCGAGGCGATGCTGTCGATGCCGCCGGCATACACCAGCGTGCCCTTGGGGTCGATGATGAAGATGTGGGGCGTGGTGCGCGCGCCGTAGACCTGGCCGATCACGCCGTCTTCGTCCATCAGCACGGCGGTGGGCGCGGCCTTTTGCGACTTCATCCAGGCGTCGAGCGCGTCGGCCTTCAGGTAGTCGCTGGCGGCGCGCTCGGTGGAGTTGATCGCGAGCCAGACCACGCCCTTGTCGGTGGCGGCCTTCTGCGTGGCCGGCATGTTGCCGCTGCCGTAGTGCTTGCGCACGAAGGGGCAGCCGGGGTTGGTCCATTCGAGCACCACGAACTTGCCCGCGAAATCAGACAGCTTGTGCTTGGCGCCGGTGGTGTCGACGGCCACGAAGTCGGGCGCCTGCTGGCCCACGGCGGGCGCGGCAAAGGCGTTGGTGCCCATGAGGAAGGTGGCGCCCAGCGCGACGGCGGCGGCCACAACGGCGCGGCGGGAAGCGCGGCTGAGGGCGGCGCGTGCCTGGCGCGCGGCGCGAAGGGAGCGTGAGTCGACAGTGGGCGAGAGCGTCATGGCCAGCTTGAACTCCAAAAAACAAAATTCCAAACAACAACTGCAGCTTAGAACGGTTTCTTCAAGTGCGTGTGACAACCCATGACAGCGGCGTTGTCATCTTGTTTCAATTCACCGCATCGGCGCTCAAAGCGCTGCCAACGCGGCGCGCACCTCGTCCTTGCTGAGGATTTCGGTCAGCACGACGGGCGCCTTGCCCGGCGCCTGCAGCACGTACACCGGCACGCCGCTGCGGCCCAGCGCGGTGAGCGCGGCGGTGATGGCGGGGTCGCGGCGGGTCCAGTCGGCGCGCAGCATGGCGACCTGCTTCGTGTCGAAGTCGGCGAGCACCTCGGCGTCGGCCAGCGTGCTCTTCTTGTTGTACTGGCAGGTCACGCACCAGGCGGCGGTGAAGTCGATGAACACCGGCCGGCCCGCGGCCGCCATGTCGCTCACGCGCTGGGCCGACCACGGCTGCCAGCGCTCGCCGTCGTTCGGTGCTGCCGAAGCCAGCTTGGCTGTCGGCTCGGGCACCTGCACGATGTTGCGGCCGATGGTGCCGGCCAGCACGGCGGTGAAGGCGATCATCCCGGTGGCGATGACGACGCGCGTGCGTCCGGTCAGCGTGAGCGCCCAGACCACGGCGGCCAGGCACACCAGCAGCGCGAGCAGCGTGCCCGCGCCGTCGATGCCGCTTTGCTGGCCCAGCACCCAGACCAGCCAGGCCACGGTCGCGAACATCGGGAAGGCGAGCAGGCGGCGCAGCGTGTGCATCCACGGGCCCGGCTTGGGCAGCAGGCGCGCCACAGCCGGCACGAAGCCCGCCACCAGGTAGGGCAGCGCCAGGCCCAGGCCCAGTGCGGCGAACAGCAGCAGCGCCTGGGCCGCCGGCAGGCCGATGGCAAAGCCCAGCGAGGCGCCCATGAACGGGGCGGTGCAGGGCGAGGCGATCACCACGGCGAGCACGCCGGAAAGGAAGTCGTTGGCCAGCGGATGCTTGGCCTGCGCGCTGCACACCGACTGCGGCGCGGCGCGGCCGAACTCGAACACGCCGGCCAGGTTCAGTCCGAGCAAGGTGAAGAGCGCCGCCAGCGCCGCCACCACGCCGGGCGACTGCAGCTGGAAGCCCCAGCCGAGCTGCGCGCCGGCCGCGCGCAGCGCCAGCATGGCGCCGCCCAGCGCGAGGAACGACAGCATCACGCCGCCCGTGTAGGCCAGCCCGGCCTTGCGGTGCGCGCTGGCGTTGCCCGCCTGGCGCGCGAAGCCCAGCACCTTGATCGCGAGGATCGGGAACACGCAGGGCATCAGGTTGAGCAGCAGGCCGCCGAGCAGCGCGCCGAGCAGGGCGACCATGAATGTGCCGGCGGGCTGGGCCTGCGCAGCGGCAGCAGGGGCCGCCGCCTGGGCCGCGTTGGCGGCCAGCGCCGCCTGCAGCGCGGGCGACACCTCGGCGGCGCGCGGTGCGGCGGTGGCGGCGGGCCAGGTGCCCGACACCGGCGCCTCGGCGCGCCAGGCCACGGGCTGGCCGGCCTGGCGGTCGGCCTCGGCCAGCGCCACCACCACGGGCATGGCCGTGGGGCTTTCGCTGCGCTGGTCGGCCAGCGGCACGGTGGCGGTCCAGGTCGCGCCGTCCCAGGCCTGTGTCCAGTCCTTGCCGGAGACGGCGGCGGTGCGGATCACCTCGGGCGTTTCGGGGAAGAACTCGAGCGTCTTGCCGCGCACGGCGGCGGGCAGGCCTTCGAGGCGCACCTTCAGCTGCTGGCCCTCGACGGCGATGGTGCCGGGCGCGCCCAGCGGCTGCGGCTGCGCGGCCTGCGCGGTGTCGAAGGCGGCCTTGTTCAGCGCGGTCGAGCCGCGCGTGGGCAGCGAGAGCGTGAACTCGCCCTCTTCAGGAATGCATTCCTTGCGGCAGACCAGCCAGGAGGCCTGCAGCTTGATGTCCATGGCCGGCGAGCCGCCGGTGAGCGCCACCTCGGGCTTGTAGAGCGTCGAGACCTCGAGCGGCACCGGCAGCAGCACGGTGTTCTCGTAGCCGTAGTTGGCGAGCGTGCCGACCGGGATCTTCTTGGGCACCGGCCAGGCGATCTCGCCAGTCGAGACGCCGGCGGGCAGCGTCCACTTCAGCTCGGTGGGCAGGCCGGAATCGCCGGCGTTCTTCCAGTAGGTGTGCCACTCGGGCTGGTGGGTGATCTGCAGCCCGACCCAGACCGGCGCGCCGGGCGCCACGCCCTGGGGCGCATGGGCGACCAGTTCGGCGCGCACATGGGGGGTGGTGACCACGGCCCCGGTCTTCGGGGCCAGCTGGGCCGCAGCCGGCATGCAGGCTGCGGCGGTAGCTATCAGAAAAGTAGCGAAAGAGATGCGCGAAAAGGTCATGCCGGTCAGTCGGAGCCAGAGGTCGGGGCGAAGTTCCTGGGGGCCGGGTCTTTCCGGGGGGCTCAGACGGCGGTGGCCGAGGGCCAGCCCAGGACCACGCGCCGGGTGGTCGCGCTCTTCTTCTCGATCTTGGTGACGACCATGGCGCCGATTTCCGCCGTGTTGGCCACGTGCGTGCCGCCGCAGGGCTGGAAGTCGATCGACGGCGCGCCGCCGTCTTCGCCCGTGCCGCCGATGCGGATGGTGCGCACCGTGCCCGTGCCGCGCGGCGGCTGCACGCTCATGCTCTTGACCAGCGCGGGGTTGGCGTCGAGCTCGGCGTCGCTGATGGCGCCCACGGTCAGCGGGTGGGCGGCCTCGACCAGCTTCGCGAGGCCCGCGGTGAGCGTTTCCTTGTCGAGCGGGTCGGTGATGTGGAAGTCGATGCGCGCGTACTCGGGCGTGATCGAGCAGCCGTTCACCGGCACCGGTACGAGGTGGCACAGCAGGTGGCTGGCGGTGTGAAAGCGCATCAGCCGGTGGCGGCGCTCCCAATCGAGGCGGGCGGTGACGGTGTCGCCGGGCGCCAGCGCGGCCAGCAGATCGGCCTGATCGGGCGCGGGCACGTGGACGAACTCGGCGGTCGGCTGGCCCTCGGCGTCCTTGGCCTTGCGGGTGTCGGCGATGGCGATCTCGCGGCCGTCGGCGAGCACCAGCACGCCGGCATCGCCGGCCTGCCCGCCGCCCAGCGGATAGAACACGGTGCGGTCCAGCACGATGCCGGTGTCGTCGATGCGCAGGATGCGGGCTTCACAGGTGCGCAGGTAGGCGTCGGCGCGGAACAGGTCGTCGGTCATGCGGCGATGGTAGCGACGATGCGCGAAGGAGGTGCGCGCACGCCGGAAAGCGCCCACGACCGACACGCCCGCGCCGTGCGATTGCGCATGATCCGGCGGTCTGCGGCCGCCTGCCGCGCAAGGAATCCGCATGAACGCATCGCCGCACCTTCCCGTCCACCTCGCCCTGTCCGCCGCGGCCGTGGCCGCCGTGCTGCTCGTCGCCGGCTGCGGCGAGACCGCCAAGCTCGCGCCCGAGCTCACGACCGGCCCCCGGCCGCAGCTGGCCGATCCGAACAAGACGCTGATCCCCACCGTCAACGTGGCGCCCGCCGTCGGCTGGACCGACACCGCCGGGCCCACGCCCGCCGAGGGCCTGCGCGTGACGGCGCTGGCGCGCGGGCTGGACCACCCGCGCTGGGTCTACACGCTGCCCAACGGCGACGTGCTGGTGGCCGAGAGCAACAAGCCGCCCAAGCCTGAGGGCAGCGGCGCCGGCGGCCCGGTCGCCAAGGTGCGCAACTGGGTCATGGGCAAGGTCATGGGCCGCGCGGGCGCCGGCGTGCCCAGCGCCAACCGCATCACCCTGCTGCGCGATGCCGATGGCGACGGCCTGGCCGAGGTGAAGCAGGTGTTCCTGGCAAACCTCAGCTCGCCCTACGGCATGGCGCTGGTCGGCAACGAGCTCTTCATCGCCAACGCCGACGCACTCGTGAAGGTGCCCTACACCGAGGGCCAGACCTCGGTCAGCGCCACGCCCACCGTGGTGACGGCGCTGCCCGCCGGTATCAACCACCACTGGACCAAGAACGTCATCGCCAGCGCCGACGGCAGCAAGCTGTACGTCACGGTCGGCTCCAACAGCAACATCGGCGAGAACGGCATGGCAGCCGAAGAGGGCCGCGCCGCGATCTGGGAGGTCGATGCGAAGAGCGGCGAGAAGCGCTTGTTCGCGAGCGGCCTGCGCAACCCCAACGGCCTGGCCTGGGAGCCCGAGACCAACGTGCTGTGGACCGTGGTGAATGAGCGCGACGAGATCGGCAGCGACCTCGTGCCAGACTACCTCACCTCGGTGAAAGAGGGGGCCTTCTACGGCTGGCCCTGGAGCTACTGGGGCGGCGTGGTCGATGCGCGCGTCACGCCGCAACAGCCCGAGCGGGTGGCCAAGGCGCTGGCGCCCGACTACGCGCTGGGCGCGCACGTCGCGCCGCTGGGCCTGGTGTTCTCGCACGCGCGCGGCATGCCGCCCGAGTTCGCGAGCGGTGCCTTCATCGGCGAGCACGGCTCGTGGAACCGCAAGCCCAAGTCGGGCTACAAGGTGGTGTTCGTGCCCTTCATCGGCGGCAAGCCGAGCGGGCCACCGGTCGACGTCCTCACGGGCTTCCTGAGCGCCGACGAAAAGGCCCACGGCCGGCCCGTGGGCGTGGCGCTCGACAAGAACGGCGCGCTGCTGGTGGCGGACGACGTGGGCAACGCGGTGTGGCGCGTGTCGCGCAGCAAGCCCAACTGACGCGCGATCAGCCCCGGCGTGCCGACGACAGGCGCGGCACCAGCTGCGCCGCCGGCCCGTCGACGCGGCGCCGGCTGGTGTCGCCGCGCAGGTGGTCGAACAGCAGCGCAATCGCCTGCTGCGCCACCTCGTCCAGGTGCAGGTCGACGGCCGTGAGCGGCGGCACGCAGGTGCGCGCGCGCAGGCCGTCGTAGCGCGTGGCGACCATCACGTCCTCGGGAATGCGCCGGCCCGATTCGCGCACGGCCGTCACCGCGCCGGAGGCGAACGCGTCCACCGGCACGCAGAAGGCGTCGATGTCGGGGTGTGCCGCCAGCAGCGCCAGCGCGGCCTGCCGGCCGCCGTTCTCGCCCTCGGCCTCGTCGACCAGCGACAGCAGCGGTGCCTGCCCGCGCGCGGCGGCGAAGGCCTGGAAGGCCGCCTGGCCTTCCACATAGGAATTGCGCGCGGCCGAGCCGAGGATCATCGCGACCTTGCGCGCGCCCTGGTCGTGCAGGTGCTCGAGCAGCAGGCGCGTCGTCTGGCCCGAATGGATGTCGACATAGGGCGGCATCGCCGGCCCGTCGGCCGTTTCCTCGGCGGGCTTGCCGATGGCCACCACCGGCAGGCCGCGCCGCAGCAGGTACGCCAGGTTGGGGTCGCCGGCCGAAGGCTCGATGACCAGCGCGCCGTCGACGTCGAGCAGCTCCATGGGCACGCGCCCGGTTTCCATCGGCGGCGCCAGCACCAGCGCCAGGCGGCGGTCGAGCGCCGCGGCGGCCGCCACCGCCGCCACCTCCATCAGGAAGCCCAGGCGCGACGGGCCACCGGCCACCGCGAAGGGCATCGACGACAGCAGCACGATCATGTGCGCCTCGCCCGTGCGCAGCCGCTGCGCATTGCGGTTGGGCCGGTAGCCCAGCTTCAGCGCCGCCTGCTCGACGCGCGCGCGCGTTTCCGCGTCGACCTGGCCCCGGGCGTTGAGCGCGTGCGAGACGGTGGTCGGCGACACGCCCGCTTCACGCGCCACGTCCTTGATGTTTGCCCGCGGCGATGGGTTGGTGCTCATCCCGTTGACCTTTTCGAAAAGCGGTGATTCAATTCCCAAATCGTTTTGGGGTGTCATGCCACGAAATGTACTTCACCCGCTTCGGCGGCTTTTTTTGCCAGTGCGCCCAAATCGATTTGGGCGCGGTCCCGGTTCAAGGATTCCATGATGTCCCGTGTGCCCGATGCCTCTGCTGTGCCCCCGGTCGTGCCTGTCGGCGCGCCTTCCGCCATCGCCCCGGTCGATGCGGTGCTGCCCCTGTCGCAACTGCTGCTGTTCGGCCTGCAGCACGTGCTGGTGATGGCGGCCGTGCCGATCACCTCGGTGTTCCTCGTGGCCAAGGCGCTGGGGCTGGAGTCCGCGCTCACGGTCAACCTGATCAGCGCCACCTTCCTGCTGTGCGGCGTGGGCACCCTGCTGCAGTCGTTCGGGCCGTGGAAGTTCGGCGCACGGCTGCCCTTCGTGATGGTGCCGGGCGGCGCGCCCATCGTGATGTTCGTGACCATTGCCCAGCAGCGCGACCTGCAGACGGCCTCGGGCGCGGTGATCCTCACGGCGCTCTTCTACTTCCTGGTGCTGCCGGTGTTCGCGCGCTGCCTGCGCTACTTTCCGAAGATCGTCATCGGCACCTTGCTGCTGCTGGTGTCGATCAACCTCGTGAAGGTGTACGGCGGCATCATCGCGGGCAAGGCGGGCACGTCCACCTTTGCCGACCCGGTGAACATCGGCCTGGCGCTCGCCACCATCGGCTTCACGGTGCTGTTCGCGCGCGTGTTCAAGGGCACGCTCGGCCAGCTCGCGGTGCTGCTGGGCCTGCTGGCCGGCACGGTGCTGGCCGCGGCCTGCGGGCTGATGGACTTCAGCAGCGTGGCGGCCGGGCCCTTCTGGAGCGCGCCGACGCTGCTGCCCTTCGGCATGCCGCGCTTCGACCTGGTGGCGGCCGTGCCGCTGCTCATCTTCAGCATCATCTCGATGGTCGAGGCCACGGGGCAGACCGTGGCGGTGGCCGAGGTGGTGGGCCGCAAGATCGATGCGCGCGACGTGGTGCCGCGCACCATCCGCGGCGACGCGCTGGTGTCGCTGGCGGGGGGCTTCTTCGGCACCTCGATGATCATCACCAGCGGCGAGAACATCGGCATCGTGCGCGCCACCAACGTGCGCTCGCGCTACGTGACGGCCGCGGCCGGCGTGATCCTGATCCTCATCGCGCTGTCGGCGCCGCTGGGCCGGCTGGCCAGCGCCATTCCGTCGGCCGTGGTCGGCGGCACCGCGATGGTGGTGTTCGCGATCATCGGCACCATGGGCATCGACATGCTGCGCAAGGTCGACCTGCACGAGCGCGGCAACATGTTCGTGCTGGCCGGCGCGCTGACCATGGGCCTGCTGCCCATCGTCGTGCCGGGCCTGTACAGCCGCTTTCCCGACACGCTGCAGCTGGTGCTGGGCAACGGCCTGGCCATGGGCTCGCTCACCGCGGTGGTGCTCAACCTGGTGTTCAACCGCGTGCCGGCCGACAGCCCGGCCATCGCACCGGCGCCGCAATGAGCGCCTCTCCAATTCTTTTCCCGTTCTCTCCTTTGACCATGTCTCCTGAACTCGATGCCGCGCACTTCGCGGCCGACGAGCTGCTGCTCGTTCCCGACCACCTGATGCTGCGCGACGGCCCCGCCACCGGCCATGCCGTGCGCATCGAAGGCGGCCGTTTCCGCGAGGTCGGCCCCGCCGACGCGCTCATCGCCCGCCACCCGCAGCTCACGCCGCTGCACCTGCCCGGCAAGCTGCTGATGCCGGGCATGATCGACGCGCACCACCACCTCACGCAGTCCTTCGGCAAGTCGCTGGCCTATGGCGAGCCGTCGGAAATCTTCCGCCGCGTGTGGGTGCCGCTCGAGTCGAGCCTGGACGACGAGTTCGTCTACATGGCCTCCAAGCTCGCGGCGCTCGAATCGCTGCGCGGCGGCTTCACCACCGTGTGCGACGCGGGCACGCGCGCGCCGGGCGACATCGGCGCCGTGGCCGCCGCCGTGCAGGAGGCCGGGCTGCGCTGCGTGCTGGGCCTGATCTGCAACGACGGCGGCAACGACAGCAGTGCCGCCGACCGGCAGGCGATCCAGTCGCATGCCGCGCAGTTCCTGCAGCAGTGGTCGGGTGCGGAGCTGGTGCATCCCTCGCTCGCCATCTCGGTGCCCGAGGCGGCGTCCGACGAGATGCTGGTCGCCGTGTCGGCCCTGTGCGCCGAGGCGCGCACGGTGTTCCAGACGCACGTCAACGAACACCTCGCCTCGGTCGAGCGCTCGGTGGTGCAGCGCGGCAGGCGGCCGCTGGAGCTGCTGGCGCACCTGGGCGCGCTCGGCCCGCAGGTGCTCATTGCGCACGGCACGCTGGTCACGCCCTCCGAACTCATGGTGCTGCGCGACACCGACACCGCCGTGAGCTACAACCCCGTCGCCAGCCAGTGGAAGGGCAACGCCGTGGCGCCCGCGAACCTGATGGCCGCGCTGGGCATCCGCTTCGGGCTGGGCACCGACGCCACGCGCAGCGACGCCTTCCGCCTGATGGACGCCGCCGAGGCCGCGCAGAAGCTGGCCTTCGGCATGGCCATCGGCGATGCGTCCAGCGGCGGCGGCTGGACCTGGTTCGACCACGCGACGCACGAAGGCGCACGCGCCGTGGGCCTGGGCCACCTCACGGGCGAGATCGCCGTGGGCAAGGCGGCCGACTTCCTCATCGTCGATGTCGACACGCCCGAGATGTGCACTTCCGTCGATCTCACGTGGGACCTCGTGCGATTGGGCAACCGCGACCAGATCGTGGCCGTGTTTGTCGACGGACGCCTGCGCCTGTGGGAAGGCTGGCCGCCCGACTGGGATGCGCGCGCGCTGCAGCGCCAGCTGGCGCGCGTCGCCCACGCGGCCATGGACCGCGCGCCCATCGTGCGCCTGCATCCGCCGGCAGCCGCGCACCGCCGCCTGGCCTCGGAGCGGCACTCGCAGTGAGCGCGCAACACCTCGTCCTCGTCTCGCTCGCCGTGCTGTTCGCCGCCTTCGTGCAGGGCGCGACCGGCGTCGGCTTTGCGCTCATCGCCGCGCCGGTGATCGGCATCGTGCGCCCCGACCTGCTGCCCGTGTGCGTGCTGGTGCTGATGCTGCCGCTGAACTTCTACGTGATGTGGCGCGAGCGCGGTGCCATCGACCGCACCGGCGCCAGCTGGATCACCGGCGGGCGCCTGCTCGGCACCGTCGGCGGCCTGTGGGTGCTGGCGGCGCTGAGCGCGAGCCACCTGTCGCTGTTCGTCGGCGCCTCGACCATCGCGGCGGCCCTGGTCACGTTGATGATGCCGGCCTTCTCGCCGGGCCGCACCGCCTTCGTGGCGGCAGGGCTCGTGACCGGCGTCACCGAAACCGCGACCGGCATCGGCGGGCCGCCGCTGGCGCTGGTCTACCAGCACCAGCCGGCGCCCACCATGCGCTCGACGATCGCGCTGTGCTTCCTGGTCGGCGAGCTTGTGTCGCTGGCCACGCTGATGGCGGCGGGGCGCATCGACGGCTCACAGCTCTACGCCGCGGCCCTGCTGTTGCCCGCGCTCGTCGTGGGCGCGGTGCTCAGCCGCGTGGTGCATCGGCGCATCAACGGCCGCGTGCTGCGCATCTTCGTGCAGGTCTTCGCGATCGTGTCGGGCGCCGCCCTGCTGCTGCATTCATTCTGAGGCGCGCTGCGCGGCCTGCCATGCCGCGCGGTCGATGCGAAACAGCCGGTGGCCGCGCAGCGCATCGCCTTCGGGCACCGCCGGATGCTCGAAGGCGCCGGCCACGTCCTCGTGCATGCCCAGGCGCGCCATCACGGCGGCCGAGCGCAGGTTGCCGTTGGCGGTGAACGCCACGATCTCGCCGAGCCCGAGCCGTTCGAAGCCGACCTGCAGCGCGCCGCGCGCCGCCTCGGTCGCGAAGCCCTGGCCCCAGCTGGCGCGCGACAGGCGCCAGCCGATCTCCACGCAGGGCGAGAAAGGCAGCGTGGCCATCGGCACGTTCAGGCCGGTGAAGCCGATGAACTCGCCTGTGTCCTTGCGCTCGACGGCCCAGAAGCCCCAGCCCTTCTGCGCGATGAGCGCCTGGGTACGGTGGGCCGCGGCGTCGCTTTCGGCGCGCGTGGGCAAGGGCAGCAGGAACTCCATCACCTGCGGGTCGCAGGCCAGCGCGAAAAATGGCGCGAGATCGCTCTCGCGCCATTGGCGCACCCGCAGGCGCGGGGTCTCGAATTCGATGAGGTGGGGCGGGGTGGGTGTGCTTTCGTCGGTCATGCGACCGATTGTGCGCAAATCAGAACCCGGCCAGCACCACCTTGCCCTGCGCCTTGCCGCTCTCGATGAGCGCATGTGCCTTGCGCAGGTTCGCGGCGTTGATGGTGCCGAAGCTCGCGTTCGCCGTCGTGCGGATGCGGCCCGCGTCGACCAGCGCGGCCACTTCGGCCAGCAGCTTGCCTTGCTCGGCGATGTCGGGCGTGGTGAAGCGCGAGCGCGTGAACATCATTTCCCAGTGCAGCGAGATGCACTTGGTCTTCAGCGGCATCGCGTCGAGCACCTTCATGTCGTCGATCACCGCGAGCTGGCCCTGGGGCTTGAGGCTCTCGATGAGCTGCGCGTAGTGCTGGTCGGTCTGCGTGAGGCTGGCGACCATGTCGACTTCGTCGATGCCGGCGGCCTTGAGTTCGGCGGCGAGCGGTTTCGAATGGTCGATGACGACGTGCGCGCCCAGTGCCAGGCACCACTCACGCGTTTCAGCGCGCGAGGCGGTGGCGACCACGCGCAGCTTCGTGAGCTGGCGCGCGAGCTGGATGAGGATGGAGCCCACGCCGCCTGCGCCGCCCGTGATCAGCAGCGTCTGGCCTTCGCCGCCGTCCTTGGGCACCTGGAGGCGGTCGAACAGCAGTTCGTAGGCGGTGATGGTGGTCAGCGGCAGTGCGGCGGCTTGGGCGTCGTCGAGGCTCTTCGGGGCGAGGGCGGCGATGCGCTCGTCGACGGCGTGCAGTTCCGAATTGGCGCCGGGGCGAATGATGGAGCCGGCGTAGTAGACGCGGTCGCCGACCTTGAAGCCGGTCACATCGCTGCCGATGGCTTCGACGGTGCCGACCGCGTCCCAGCCCAGCACCTTGGCCTGGCCGGCTTCGGGGGCGGCGTTCTTGCGGACCTTGGTGTCGACCGGGTTGACCGACACGGCCTTCACGCGCACCAGCAGGTCGCGCGCGCCGGGCACGGGGGCGGGGAGCTCGATGTCCTGCAGCGATTCGGGGTTGTCGATGGGGAGGGGCTGGTGGTAGCCGACGGCTTTCATGGGAAGAGACCTTCTTTCTGGAACGATGGCTGGACTGTAGGATGACAAAGGATGTTTGATAAGGTGGACTGAATCACCAACACTTTCAAATGAAGATTGAAAATATATCGGACCTGCAGGTGCTCGTGCAGACGGCACGTGGCGGCACGTTGACGGCTGCGGGGCATGCGTTGGGGATCACGCCCGCCGCGGCCAGTGCGACGTTGAAGCGGCTGGAGGCGCAGTTGGGGGCGCGGCTGTTCGAGCGGTCGACGCGGGCGATGCGGCTGACGCCGCAGGGGCAGACGCTGCTTGACTATGCGGTGCGTGCTTTTGAACTGCTGGACGAAGGGGAGTCGCTGGTCACTGCGGATCGCGGTGAACTTGTCGGTACCTTGCGGGTGGCCTCGCCGTCGGACCTCACGCGCAGCACCTTGCTGCCGTGGTTCGACGAGTTCCTGGCGCTGCATCCGGGGGTGCAGTTGTCGCTCTCTGTCGGGGACCGGCCGCTGGACGTGATGCGCGACGAAGTGGACGTGGCGCTGCGCTACGGGGCGCTCGCCGATTCGCGGCTGGTGGCGCGGGCGTTTGCGCTGACGAATCCGGTGCTCACGGCTTCACCGGACTATCTGCGTCGGCATCCTTTGCCTCGGGTTCCGCAGGATCTGCTGCAGCACAACTGTCTGACGTTCAACCGGAGTGGGCGACGGCACCGGGTGTGGCGGTTTGCGCAGTTGGGGCAGTGGACGGAGGTGCGGGTGAATGGGGATCGCAGTGTGGATGATGCTTCGCTGGCGCGGGAGTGGACTGTGGCGGGGTATGGGATTTCGCTGAAGTCCGCTTTGGATGTGCGTAATGACATTCGGGAAGGGCGTCTTGTGCGGCTGCTGCCGGATTGGGAGACGGAGCCTTATCCGTTGCATGCGCTGTTGCCTAGTGGGCGGTTTGTGCCGGCTCGGGTTCGTGGCTTTGTGGATTTCCTGGCGTTGAAGTTCGAGGGGTTGTTGGCTGTGGGGTGATTTCTTGAGGCTGCTGGCCGGGACTCGCCCCGGCGGGCGACTCACTTTCTTTGCTTCGCCAAAGAAAGTAAGCAAAGAAAGGCGACCCCACTGTCCGCGTCCCTCCGCTTCGCTGCGGGCAACCTGCGGTGCTCGCGTTTCGCGGGGTCTCGCCCAAACTCGCTTCGCTCAAACAAGGGCGAGCCCTGATCCGCGAAACGCTGCGCTCCTCGGCGCAGCCAGAGGGGAGGGGGAGCACTCGGGCCATCGCTTCGCTCGGCCTGGGGGATCGCATCACTGCGTTCGCTCCCCCCTGCTGTCCCTTGTCAGATCATCGGTGTTACTGCGCCATCCATTGCCACGATCGCGCCGGTCACATAGCTTGCCTTCGGCGACGCTAGGAAGAGCACGGTGTTGGCGACTTCCTCGGGCGTCGCGATGCGGCCCAGCGGCAGGCGTGCAGTGGCGCGCTCCAGCGCCTCGTCGGTGTCGATGCCCTGCAGTTTCGCGTCGGCCTTCATGCCTTCCTGCAGCCGCGCGGTCAGCGTGAGGCCGGGGTTCACGGCGTTCACGCGCACGCCCTTCGCTGCATAGGCCGCAGCCATGCCCGCGCTCACCAGCATCAGCGCGGCATTGGCGGCGCCGCCGGCCATGTGGACGGGGCTCGCAACTTTGCCGCCCTGGCCGATCACGTTGACGATGGCGCCGCGGCCGCGCGTGCCCATGCGCTTCACGACCGGGTCGATCATGTGGATGTAGGTGAAGTACTTGGCGTCCATCGCGTCGTGCCACGCAGCGGGCGTGAGCTCGTCGGGCGGGGTGCGGCGCGCGGCGCCTGCCGAGTTGACGAGCACGTCGACAGGGCCGAAGGCCTGTTCGGCGGCGTCGAGGGCGGCGACGGCACTGGCGGGGTTCTTGAGGTCGGCGGCGTGCAGGCTGACGCGGCCTTCGGCTTGCGGGAACGCGGCGATCAGCGACTGCTGGCCCTGCTGCAGATTCTGCAGGTCGCGCGAGACCAGGCTCACGCGCGCGCCTTCGCGCAGGAAGCCCAGCGCGCAGGCCAGGCCGATGCCCTTGCTGCCGCCGGTGATGAGAACGTGCTGGTCCTGGAGCTGGAGGTCCATGTCGGGGTCCTTGGAAGAAGGTGAATCTGTCTGCGGCGCTGCCGCCGCGCGATTGAATCACCGCCCCGAAACCCCTGCAGCGACGCGGCCGAAAAGGCCGCACCGGTTGCCTCTGCGCGTCAGGCCTTGCGGCGCTTCGCTGGCGTTTCTTCTTCCAGCGCGGCCGGCGCGCTGTCGGTGGCGTCGCGCAGCTGGCCGTGGTGGTCGTGGTGCGCCAGCAGCTGGCGCGTGCGCTGCCAGGTCGACAGGCGCGCGGGCGCGACCTCGATGTACGACGCCAGCGCGAACAGCGACGACTGTTCCTTCTCCGGCGGCGTCTCGCTGCGGTGCTGGCGGCGGCGCAGCGGGCCCATGATCAGCATCGAGGCGAGGATCACGCCGATGACGATGGCGTACAGGCCCAGCAGCTGCAGCACCTCGGGCTGGGAGCGCGCGCCCATCACGTAGGGCCAGGCGTACCAGATGGCGCAGAACCAGATCGCGACGGTGATCGCGGGACGCAGCACGCGCAGCCACAGGTACATGGCCAGGGTGCGTGCCGGCGAACGGCCGTTGCCGAAGGCGTGCAATGGAATGCGCGCGGCGTCGATGATGGGTTCGTCCACCGCGGGTTGGCCCCACGAACGGGTGCGGGGCGGCGGGGCTTCGTGCAGCGCCGGCGAAGAGAGCGGGTTCTCAGGATGCATCGGAAGAAACTCCTCGGTCAGGGCTCGTCCACACCGCGCGCTTGCCGCGACGACGCATCAGAGCGTTGGGAAGGGCGACCACCGTGGTGGCCATCGTGATCGTCCAGAACGCGATCGGGTACCAGATCGTTCCGGCGAAATAGCGCATGAGGTCGCGGTCGTAGCGACGGTCGATCCACAGGCTCAGCAGCATCTGCAGGATGCAGGTCATGGCCAGCAGCGTGCCCTGCCAGTGCGGCAGCAGCGCCGAATGCCAGGCCGACTCGTGCGGCAGGAAGGGGCGGATGAAGCTGATCAGCAGCACCAGCGCCATCGCATAAGCCCACACCACGCTCACCATGTACTCGCTGTAGATGAGCCACAGGCGCCAGCTGCGCAGGCGCAGGATGGACGGCGTGATGCGCAGCATGGTCTGGATGCCGCCGACGGCCCAGCGCAGGCGCTGCTTCCACAGGCCGCGCAGGGTCTCGGGCATGAGGATCCAGCACAGCGCGCGCGGCTCGAAGCGCAGGCGCCAGCCGGCGAGCTGGAGCTTCCAGCTCATGTCGATGTCCTCGGTGAGCACGTCGGGGCTCCAGAAGCCCACCTCGAGCACGGCGCGGCGACGGAACATGGCCAGCACGCCCGACACCGTGAACAGCGTGCCGATGAGCTGCTGCGAGCGCTTGATGAGGCCGATGATCGACGAGAACTCGCCCACCTGCATGCGCCCCAGCAGCGTGGTGCGCGTGCGGATGCGCGGGTTGCCGGTGACGGCGCCGATGCGATCCGAGGCCAGCATGCGCTTGAGCATCCACGCAATGGCGTTGGGGTCGACCAGCGCGTCGCCGTCGATGCCCAGGATGTACTCGCCGCGCGCCAGCTGGCAGGCGGTGTTCAGGCCCACGGCCTTGCCCTGGTTGCTGGCGTTGTGGATCACGCGCAGGCGGCTGAACTCCTGCGTCATCTCGTCGAGCAGCTCGCCGGTGCCGTCGGTGCTGCCGTCGTTGACGGCGATCACCTCGTAGTTCGGGTAGCGCGTGCGCATCAGCTGCTCGATCACTTCGCGCAGGTGCGGCGCCTCGTTGAAGCAGGGAACCACGACGGTCACGAGCGGCTGCGAGGGCAGCAGCGGCAGCGGGTCGACCTCGACGTCGCGCTTGCGCTCGAACGACCACGCATGCGAAAGGCCGCCCGCGATCCACACCCACGCCATGAAGAACGGGTAGTAGAAGACGAAGCCGAAGAGCACCGGCGGAATCAGGTCCACCAGCATCTGGAGCGTGTTCATCGGGGCTTCCCTCCTTCAGGTGGCAGCGTGGCGGCGTCGTGGTTGCGCCGCGGGGCGCGCGACAGCAGCGAACGCACCGAGATCGCGCGGCGCACGGTCTCCAGCGAGGGCTGGTTGTTCAGGAAGTCGTCGGGGTAGTAGCCCAGATGGCGCACGCCGGCGCGCTGCAGCAGGGTCCACTGGCGCGTGAGCTCGGCGTCGGCCACGGGTCGGCCGGTGCGCCAGTCGCGCGCCTGCAGCTCGAACACGGTGCGGTCCAGGCCGTGCGGCGTGGCGGCCGCGCGCTGGGCCAGGCGGCCCAGCCAGGCGTCGCTGTCGGCCGGGGTGCGGGCCTCCTGCTCCATGCGCGGCATGGCCATCAGGCCGACGTAGTCGTAGGCGGCAAGCGAGGCTTCATAGTTTTGGGCAAACCATTGCTCGGCCGCGGGTTCGAGCACCGGCCGCGCGTAGAGGTTGCGCGCCGTCTCCAGCGCGGGGCGCCAGGTGCCCACGCGCGCCGCGAGTTCGTGCGTGAAGTCGATCAGGTAGCGGGTCTTGGCGGCGGTCCAGCGGGCCATGAGCGCGGGGTCGGCGCGCAGCGCGGCCACGTCGGCCGGCAGGCCCCAGCGGCGGTAGGTGTCGAGCGCGGCGGGGCTGGCGTCCTCGTCGTCCGAGAGCATGGCGTCGTCGTGGAACAGCAGGCCTTCGAAGAAGGTGTGGCGGCCCAGGTCTTCGTACAGGTCGCCGACCAGCGTGCGCACGGCCGGGTCGAAGGGCGAGAGCCGGTGGTAGCGGTCGGCCGGCGCGTCGCCCTTGAGCGTGCGCACCGTGTGCGTGGCCAGCGAGTTCGACGCCGGCAGCCGGTAGGCGGTGACGGGCATCCAGGCGTAGACCTTCACGCCGGTGCGGCTGCGCAGCTGCCAGGCGGCGCGGGCGAACAGGTCGGCGCGCATCGGCAGGTGGCGGTTGGGAAAGTACAGCGCGTCGGCCACGCCGTCGCCGTCGGGGTCGGCATAGGCCTGCAGGAACACCGAGCGCGGGCGCACGGCTGCCACGCGCTCGATCAGCGCCGAGAGGTTGCGCTCCTGCTGGGCCGGGTCGGCGTCGTACACGTAGTCCAGGTCGACGTGCATCACGCGGTTGATCGGGCGCACCTCGCCGCCCACCGGGCTGCGCAGCATCTGCACGTAGTCGGGCGCCTCGTTGTCGTAGGCGGCCAGCGCGCGGCGGATGCGGCTGAGCGGAATCTCCTTCGTGTTCGCGCCGTCGTCGAGCGTGAAGGTGATCGGCATGCCCACGCGCGCCGAGGCTTCCAGCGCGGGCGTGTTGTAGGCGCCGTAGGGCCACACGGTGGCGCGCACCTTGGCGCCGGTGCGCTTCTCGATCAGCTCGCGGCTGCGGCGCAGGTCGGTCTCGATGCGGCGCAGGTAGGCGGCGTCGTCCTCGTAGCGGCCGGTCGTCGGGTCGTAGCGGTGCGTGGCCGCGGCGGGCAGCATGTTGCCCTGCGGGTTGGCCTGGATGCCGGTGTGCATCGCGTCGGTGTGGCTGGCGAACTCGACCAGCGGCGAGCGCGCCATCTCGGCGGCTTCGCGCCACAGCAGGAAGTTCTCGCGCGGCGCGGGCTTGTCGCCCCAGTGCACGGGCTGGCCTTCAGGCACCTCGAGCCAGCTCGTCACGAGCGCGAACAGCGCCGGGTAGTTGAAGCGTTGGAGCAGCGGGAACACGTGCGTGTAAGCGCTGCGGTAGCCGTCGTCGAAGGTCAGCAGCACGGGCTGCGAGGGCAGCGGCTTGCCGCCGTTGCGCGCATCGATGATCTGCTGCAGGCTGACCGGGTGGTAGCCGCTGTGGCGCAGCCAGGCGAACACTTCGGCGAGCGTGCGCTCGTCGATGGCGGTTTCGTCGGGCGAGGTCTCGAAGCTGGCGCGCACGTTGGGGCGCACGTCGTGGAACGAGATCACGCGGAAGTCGACGCCGTTGTCGGGATCGGCGGGCAGCACAGGCGCCGCCAGTGCAGGCAACGCCGTCGCCAGCAGCAGCCCGAGCAGGGCCGCGCGCAGCCGGAGGAAGAAGGTGGGGGCTTGCATCACGGACATCACTGCAGGGGCATCGAAAGGTTCAGGAACACGCCGCGCTGTTTTTCGCGCACGCCGTCGTAGGGGTGGCTGCCGAAGGTCAGGCCGTAGCGCAGCGTGAGCTTCTGGCCCAGGGCCCAGCGGTGCTCGTAGCGCACGTTCCACAGCGGGCCGCTGCCGAAGCCGGCCTGCTGGTAGCTGCCGCCGCCGAGCTCCAGCACCTGGAAGAACTGGCGGTCGTCGCTTTTCCAGGTGAGCCACTGGCCGCGCACCGACAGCTGTGCGCTGGCGTCGCGCGAGGGGCTGAAGTAGCGCACGTCCTGCAGGCGGCTGCGGCTGGCATCGACGCCCAGCCGCGTCTCGATCTGGAAGCGCGGCGTGCTGACCCAGCGCTCGCGCCAACCGAAGTCGAGGCCGTCGCGCAGGTTGCCGTCGCTGAAGTCGAGCCGGCGCCATTGCAGGTCGAAGCGGCGCGACTCGTTGACGACGTAGGCCGCGCTGGCGCCGAACTCGCGCGCGCCGATGGCCTGCGCGCCGAAGGGCACGGCGCGCGCCTTCCAGGGCAGCTCCTTGCTGTCGCCGTCGTAGGTGGCCGACAGGCGCCAGGCGTCGCTCGCGCGGTAGTCGACGCGGCCGGCCACGCTGTTGCGGTAGCGCCCGTTGTTCGCATGCTGCAGCACGCCTTCGGCCAGCCAGCGGCCTTGCTGCCAGCTTGCGCCGATGCCGCCGCGCGCCCACTGGGCCGTGCCTTCGGAGGTGTAGCCGCGGCCCAGCGTCTGCGCGTAGAACACGCGCCATGCGTCGCCGATGAGGCCGGAGCTGAGCCGGCTGTCGACGCGCCATTCGCGGCTGGCCAGCGTGCCGCCGCCGCGCGAACCTTCGGCATCGATCTCGAGCTGCGGGCCGACCAGCGAGCGGCGCTTGCGCGCCATCTCGCGCACTTCGGCGGCGTCGGGCGCATCGGCCTCGAGCGACTCGGCACGGATGCGGGCCGCGCGGAATTCGTCGGCGTCGAGCAGCGCCTCGACATGGCCGGTGCGCACGCTCAGGTCGTCGGGGTGGTCGGCGCTCAGCGCCTCGAAACGCGCCACGGCCGCCTCGGGGTGCTCGCGCAACCGCTCGGTGAGCGCGGCGCCGTAGGCGTAGCCCGCGTTGAGCGGGGCTTCCTGCGTGAGCGTGTTGAAGCGCGGCTGCGCGATCTTCGGGCGGTCGCCGTAAAGCTGCAGCAGCGCACCCAGGCCGCTCACTTCGGAGAACTGGTCGTTGGGGCGGCCGGCTTCCGGCGCCAGCCGCATCAGCACGGGCGTGGCGCTTTCGATGCGCTGGAGCAGCGCCTCGGCGTCGTCGAAGCGGCCGGTGTCCAGGTAGGCGTAGACCAGGCCGAAGTGCAGGCTGTCGGGCATCGGCAGGTCGACGACCGCCTTCTCGAACAGCGGCACGGCATCGGCCGAGCGGCGCTCCTGCGCCAGCGCGCGGGCGGCGGTGCCCAGTGCGTACGGCGGCAACGCGGTGCCGTCGGCACGCAGGCTGTCGTACAGCGCGATGGTGTCGGCGGGGCGGCCGCGCTCCAGCAGCGCCATCATGCGGTCGGACTGCAGCCGCGTGCGCAGCGTGCGCCAGGTGTCGGCGTCCGGCGGGGCGGCCTGCGCGAGCGCGGTGTCGACGCGGGCCAGCGCGGCACTCTGGGCGGCCAGCACCTTGTCGAGGTCGGTGACGCGCGCCGCGCCCAGGCGCTGGTCGCGCGCCTTCACGGCCCAGCGCAGTTGCTGCGCCAGTGCCTGCTGTTCGAGCAGGGCGAGCGTCAGCGGCGCGAGGCTGCCGGGCTGCTTGCGTTCGGCCGCCTGCGCGTCCTCGAACGCAGCGGTGGCACCGCCGTACTCGGCCAGCAGGAAGTCGGCGTCGCGCTGCGCATCGCGGCGCGTGGGTTGCAGCGCGGAGATCTCGCCGTAGGCCGTGAGCGCCTGGAAGGGCTGGCCCTGCGCACGCGCCAGTGCGGCGCGCAGGTCGAGCAGCGCGACGCGGTCGGCGACCTCGGTGGGCGCGGGCTGTGCGAGTGCGCGGTAGAGGGTTTGCGCGCCCGCCGTGTCGCCGCTGGCCAGCCGCCAGAAGGCTTCGTGGATGCGCGGTTCGCGGGCGGCCGGCTGGCGCGCGCGCCAGACCTTGACGGTGTCGCCTTGCAGTGCGATGTCGCCCGTGCGCCGCGCGGCGCCGGCCAGCGGGCCGAGCGCGTAGTCGCCCAGCTCGCCGGGCGGCACCTGGCGGCCCACGGCCACCGCGTCGGCGAAGCGGCCGTCGGCCACCGCGATCGCGATGGCGTCGGACGCCACGCGACGGCGCTGCTCGTCGGCCAGGGGCGACGCCAGCCATTGGCGCAGCTGTTGCAGGGCGTGGGCCGGCGCGATGCGGCCGGCACGGCGCGCGACGATGAGGGCGTCGTGCTGCGAGGCGTCATACGCCAGCGCGCTGCCCAGGGGGGCGGCCGGCGAGGGCGCGACAGTGGATTCCGCGTACGCGGTGCTGCTTCCGAAGACCAGCACGCACACGATCGGCGGCAAACCCCGCACGGCTCGTGCGAGATGGTGAGGCAATGCCTTGAAGGGCGCGACTTTGCGCCCGGCAACGACGGTGCCTCCATTTTTTTGTGGATGGATGGACACGCTACTCCCTTTTGCGTGAACTCTCCTGGGCCGTGACAAGCCGTGACGGAAAGTTCGTGAAAAGGGACTCTAGGCCAATTTGTAAACAATAGGACCGAACATCGGGAAAGATGAGAACTAATCGTGAACAGATTCGCGATCAATTCATCCGATGTTGGCAAGTTGTATGCAAGTGTTGCCCTGTGCGCCGCTCACCGCCGCCCATGGCCCCGTCCTAAGATCGCGGCATGAACGCACTTCCGGTCTCTTCGCCCCGTTGGCCCCGTTTCTGGTCCCAGTTGACGACGCGCGACTTCGCCGCGCTCGACGCGGCGACCACGGTGGCGGTGCTGCCGCTGGGCGCGACCGAGCAGCACGGCCCGCACCTGCCGCTGGGCGTGGACACCGTGCTGGCCGACGGCATCGTGGCCGCGGCGCTGCCGCTGTTGCCGCCGGAATTGCCGGCGCTGTTCCTGCCCACCCAGCAGATCGGCCTGAGCCCCGAGCACGCGCGCTTCGCGGGCACGCTCACCTTCTCGGCCGAGACGCTGATCCGCATGTGGAACGAGATCGGCGCGGGCGTGGCGCGCGCCGGCGTGAAGAAGCTGGTGCTGTTCAACGCCCACGGCGGCCATGTGGGCGCGATGGACATCGTGGCGCGCGAGCTGCGCGCCGCGCACGGCCTGATCGTCTACAGCGTGAGCTGGTTCAACCTGCCGCTGGGCGATGCGAACGCGCAGTTCAGCGCCCGCGAGCATCGCTTCGGCGTGCACGCGGGCGAGGTCGAGACCTCGATGATGCTGGCGCTGACGCCCGCGCTGGTGCGCATGGGCGAGGCGAAGGATTTCAGTTCCACCTCGGAGAAGCGCGCGGCCGACTGCGCGATCCTCGGCAACGGCAAGAGCGCCAAGCTCGGCTGGGCCATGGAGGACTACAACGGGCAGGGTGCGGCGGGCAATGCCGCAGCAGCCACGGCCGCGAAGGGGCAGGCGGTGATCGATGCGGCCGCGCAGCAGTTGGCGCTGCTGCTGGCCGAGGTGTCCCAGCTGCCGCTGAGCACGGCGAACACAGGGCCGCTGCCCTGAGCGCGGATCAGGCGCTGCGCCCCAGCACCCCGGCGAACATGTCCGCGTCGACATTGCCGCCGCTCAACGCAACGCCCACCGTCTGCCCGCGCCAGCGTTCCTTCTGCTGAAGCGCGCCCGCCAAGGCGGCAGCGCCCGCACCTTCGGCCACGTTGTGCGTGTCGCTGAAAAGCACGCGCATGGCCTCCGCCACTTCATCGTCGGTCACGGTGATCACGTCGTCGGCTTCCTGCAGGATCACCTCCAGCGACTCGGGCACCGGCGTGCGGCAGGCCATGCCGTCGGCCAGCCGCGTGGTGGCGGGCGACTCGACCGCACGGCGTGCGCGGAACGAATCACGGTAGGCCGTGGCATGCGCCGACACCACGCCGATGAGCTTCGTCGACACGCCGCAGTGCGCGCGCGCCGCCGCCGCGCCGGCAAAGCCGGAGCCCAGGCCGATGGGCACGAACAGCACGTCGGGCGGTGAAGCTTTCAATGCGCTGAAGAACTCGACATACGCGGTCGACACGCCGCGCACCAGCTCGCGATGGAACGAGGGCACGCGGTGCAGCGCATCGCGTTCGGCCAGCACCGCGGCGTGCTCGGCCGCCGCTTGAAAGTCATCGCCATGCTCGACCAGCGTCACGCCGAGCGCGCGCATCGCCGCGTTCTTCTCGCGCGAATTGCCGTGCGGCACCACGATGGTCGCGGCCAGCCCGTGGCGCTGCGAGGCGAAGCCGACCGACTGGCCGTGGTTGCCGCGCGTGGCGCTGATCACATGGCGCACGGCGGGCTGCTCGCGCGCGAGGGTCTCGAAGTAGGTCAGGCCGCCGCGGATCTTGAAGGCGCCGACCGGCGTGTGGTTCTCGTGCTTGGCCCAGACCGTGGCGCCCAGGCGCTGCGACAGCTGCGGCCAGGTGTACTGGGGCGTGGGCGGCATGGCCGCATGCACGGTGCGCTGCGCGGCTTCGATCTCTTCGCGGGTGAATCGCATCGACGTCCTTCTTGTTGCTTACTTGCGTTCGGTGAGCGCCACGCGCACGGCCAGCGCGGCCAGCACGCTGCCCATGATGTAGCGCTGCGCGCGCAGCCAGCCCGCGCTTTGCGACAGCACGGCCGTGATGCTCGCGGCGCCAACGATCATCACGGTGTTGACCAGCGCGCTGCTCACCATCTGCGCCATGCCCAACTGCAGGCTCTGCAGCAGCACGGAGCCGCGCTCGGGGTGGATGAACTGCGGGAAGAACGACAGGTAGAACATCGCCACCTTCGGGTTCAGCAGGTTCGTGAGAAAGCCCATGCGAAACAGCTTGGCTGGCGGATCGGCCGGCAGCGCGCGGGCCTCGAAGGGCGCGTTGCCGCCGGGCTTGACCGCCTGCCATGCGAGCCACATCAGGTAGGCCGCGCCGGCGAAACGGATCGCGTCGAACGCGACCGGCACCGCCAGCAGCAGCGCCGTGAGGCCCAGCGCTGCGGCAAACAGGTGCACCAGGAACGCCATCAGCACGCCGCCCAGCGAGATGAGCCCCGCGCGGCGGCCCTGGATCAGCGTGCGCGACACGCAATAGATCATGTTCGGCCCCGGCGTGAGCGCCAGCAGCAGCGAAGCGAGGGCGAACCAGGCGATTTCGGTCAGGGTGAGCATGGGGTCAGAGTCCTTGCGATTCGAGGGTGACGGGGCCGCGCGGCGTGTCGAGCACGGCGACGAGGTTGGGCGGGCCGGCATCGACCGGCAGGCCGCCCATGCCGATGGCCGTGAGCGCGGCCGACAGCGCCGGCGCGCGCGGATGCGCCACGCGCAGCGAACGCAGCGCCAGGCCCGAGGCGGGCATGGCGTCGGTCGGGTGCACGGCGCCCCACTGGATCAGCGTGGGCAGCGCGCCGTAGAACAGGCGCTGGCCGTCGTCGCGCACCGTGATCTGCCACTCGAGCCGGCCGGCCGGCGTGTCGCGCGAGGCTTCGAGCAGGTGGCCGCGGTCGATGTGCGCATGCTCCTCGCGCGCGAGCGCCTGCGTGGCGGCGTGTGCATCGGGCACGCGCGCCACGAAGTGGATCAGGTGCGGGCCGCGCTGCGCGAGCGCGGCCTGCAGCGCGGCGTCGTCCAGGTCGAACCAGCGGCGCGTCTTCGGCCGCGACGGCGCCTTGCCGGGCTCGATGGCGATGATCTCGGCATAGGCGCGCGGGAACGCGTCATTCGCGATGTTCAGCAGCCGGTTGTGCGTGCCCATCAGCGGGTGCACGCCGCCGGGCGCGGGCGTGACGCCGAGCGTGGCCTCGCACCATGCCACGCCCTCGGCCAGCGAGGCAGCGGCGATCACCAGGTGGTCGATTTCGGCGGGGGCCATGGCGTGCCTTTGTTCAGAGGGTGACGTGGCCGTCGACGCAGGTCACGGCATCGCCGCCGACCCAGATCGTGCCGTCGCTGTCGCGCTCGATGTGCACGCGGCCCGCGCGGCCCAGGCACTGGCCTTGCGCGGCCAGGTAGCGCTCGGGCATGTGGCCGTCGGCGATCAGCCATTCGGCCAGGCTGGCGTTGAGGCTGCCGGTGACCGGGTCTTCCTGCACGCCGATGGGCTCGGCGAAGGCGCGCACCTCGAGGTCGATCTTCGCGCCGTCGTCGTTCGGCGTGGCAGGGCGGTTGCCGAAGGCGCGCGCCTCGCGGTTCGAGCGGCCGATGAGCAGCGAGGTGTCGTGCGCCGAGGGCACGCCCGCCACGCCGGCCTTCACGCCCAGTTCCTTCAGCGCGCGGTGGTCGGGCTGCAGCGCCAGCACGGCGTCGGCGTCGTTCAGCAGCAGGCCGAACCAGACCGGGCCGTTGTCCAGCACCTGCGCCGCGATGACTTGCTGCGCCTTCAGGCCCAGCGCGCCGGCCACCTTGGCCAGCAGCGCGGGGCTCGGGGCGCTGCGCTTGAGCGGCGGCGCGGCAAAGGCCAGGCGCTCGCCGTCGCGCCGCAGCGGCACGAGGCCGGCGCCGCACTGCTGCACCACGCGGCCCGCCACCTTGGGCTTGCCGCCGGCCTGCAGCCACGCATGGCAGCTGCCGATGGTCGGGTGGCCGGCAAAGGGCAGCTCGCCGCCGGGCGTGAAGATGCGCACGCGGTAGTCGGCGCCCGGGTCGGTCGGCGGCAGCAGGAAGGTGGTCTCCGACAGGTTGGTCCACTGCGCGAAGCGCTGCATGGCGGCGTCGTCCAGGTCCTGGCCGTCGATCACCACCGCGAGCGGGTTGCCGTAGTAGGCGGTGGCGGTGAAGACGTCGACTTGCTTGAAGGGGCGGGATTTCATCAGGGTCATTCGAGGGATAGATCAAGCACGCCACGCGTGCCCGGGCGGGAAAGCAGGTCGGCGTACCAGCGCTCGACGTTGGGCCAGACGGGCCGGCGGTATTCGGCGCCGGGCAGGCCGAACCAGCGGTGCGCCTCGCAGCCGATCGGGATGTCGGCCATGGTGAAGCGCTCGCCGGCCATGTAGGGGCGCTGCGCGAGGTGGGCGTCGAGCATGGCGAACAGCGCCTCGCTCTCGCGCACCGACGCGGCGATCAGCGCGGGCTGGCGCTCCGAGGGCGCCGTGCGCACCCATTGCACGAAGGCGTCGCGGCTGGCGCGGTTGAGCGTGGTCTGCTGCCAGTCCATCCAGCGCTCGGCGTCGAAGCGCGCGGGCAGCTCGCTCGGGTAGAGCGTGCCGTGCGAGTAGCGGGCGCACAGGTAGCGCACGATGACGTTCGACTCCCACAGCGTGACGCGCTCGGCGCCTTCGCCGTCGTCGATGGTGGGCACCATGGCGTTCGGGTTGAGCGCGCGGTATTCGGGCGTCTGCACCACGCCGAATTTGCCGCCGGCCTCGGTGCGCTGGAAGTCGAGCCCGAGCTCCTGCGCGCACCACACGACCTTGCGCACGTTGATCGAACTGATGCGGCCCCAGATGTTGAGCATGGTGTTCAGTGTCCTTGTGCGCAGAGGGCGTCGGCCGTGGCCTGCAGGTACGGTTCGATGTTGCGCATCGCGCGCGCCACGTAGTCGTCTTTCTCGCCGACCGGCGCGACGTAGTGCAGCGCGCTCTTCGCGGCCTCGAGGCCCTCGGTGCGCGCGATGAGCCACGCCGCGAGGTAGGGCGCCGAGAAGCAGCCGCCCGCGGTGGCCACGTCGCCCTGCGCGAAGAAGGGCTGGTTGAGCACTTCGACGCCGGCTTCCTGCACCCAGGGCTTGGTCGTGAGATCGGTGCAGGCGGGCACCGTGCCCAGCAGGCCGAGCTTGGCCAGCAGCAGCGTGCCCGAGCACTGCGCGCCGATGAGCTGGCGCGACGGGTCGAGCCCGCGCAGCACGCCCATCAGGCCCGCGTCGGCGGCGATCTCGCGCGTGCGGATGCCGCTGCCGACGATCACCGCGCCCGCCTCGCAGGCCGCTTCGAGCGTCGCGGTGGCATGCACCGTGACACCGTTCATCGAGGTCACGGTAGCGCTGGGCGAGGCCAGCGTCACGCGCCAGCCCGGCTTCTTCACGCGGTTGAGCACGCCGAGCGCGACCAGCGAGTCGAGCTCGTTGAAGCCGTCGAAGGTGAGGATCGCGATGTGCATCGTCGTCGGCCCCGTCAGGCGTGGGCGGGGGCCAGCAGCGCCAGTTCTTCGCGCAGCGTGACGGCGAGCGCGGCGATGGCGGTGTCGATCTCTTCGACGCTGGCGGTCACGAACGACAGGCGCAGCGTGCGCGGATCGCCTTCGCCGGCGTAGAACGGCGCGCCGGGCACGAAGGCCACGTTGCGCTCCACGGCCTTGGGCAGCAGGGTCACGGTGTCGATGCCCTCGGGCAGGCGCGCCCACAGGAACATGCCGCCCTTGGGGGCGTTGAACTTCACGTCGAGGCCGGCCATCTCGCGGTGCAGCGCGGCGATCATGGCGTCGCGCTGGCGCTTGTACAGCGCGCGGATGGTGGGCACGTGGCGGTCCAGGAAGCCGTCCTTCATCACGGCCGAGACCATGCGCTGCGTGAAGATCGGCGTGTGCAGGTCGACCGCCTGCTTGGCCTGCAGCAGCTTGGGGAAGATGGCCTTCGGTGCCACCAGGAAGCCCAGGCGCAGGCCCGGGGCCAGCACCTTGGAGAACGAACCCAGGTAGATCACGCCCTCGGGGTTGCGCGCGGCCAGCGGCAGCGGCGGGGCTTCGTCGAACCAGAGCTCGCCGTAGGGGTTGTCCTCGACGATCGGCAGGTTGGCGGCGGCTGCGGCAGCGGAGACGGCGGCGCGGCGCGCCTCGGTCATGGTGCGGCCGGTGGGGTTCTGGAAGTTGGGCAGCAGGTAGACGAAGCGCGCGTCGGCCGCCTTGCTCACGAGGTCGTCGACGATCACGCCGTCGTCGTCGCTGGCCACGCCCACGGGGTGCGGCTCCATCGGGCCGAAGGCCTGCAGCGCGCCCAGGTAGGTGGGCGTCTCGACCAGCACCTTGCTGCCCGGATCGATCAGCACCTTGGCCACGAGGTCCAGGCCCTGCTGCGAGCCGGTGGTGATGAGCACCTGCGAGGCGTCGACGTCCCAGGGCAGCATGTCGGCCACGGCCTGGCGCAGCGGCGCATAGCCTTCGCTGGCGGCGTACTGCAGCGCGGCCTGGCCGTCGTTGTGCAGCACTTCGGCGCAGGCGTCGGCGAACTCCTGGATCGGGAAGGTCTTGGGCGAAGGCAGGCCGCCGGCCAGGCTGATGATGCCGGGGCGCTCGGTGACCTTGAGGATTTCACGCAGCACCGAAGGATTCATCTTGGCGGCGCGGGCGGCGAGTTTCCAGTTCATGGGAGGCTTTCTTCTTTCTGGCGAATGAGAGGTGAGTCTGAGTGTGGGGTCAGGGCGGCGGGATGTCGCCACGGTGCACGACATGGATTTTGTTGCCGTCCGGGTCGCGCAGGTAGGCGCCGTAATAGCCCTGCCCGTAGCGGGGGCGGGGCCCGGGCGCGCCTTCGTCGCGGCCACCGTGGCGCAGGGCCGCCTCGTGGGCGGCGTGAACGGCCTGCGGCGAGGGCGCGCAGAACGCGACCATGCTGCCGTTGCCGGCGCTGGCGGGTTCGCCGTCCAGCGGGATGTACACGTAAAAGCGCGGCAGCGTCTGGCCCGGCGCGATCCAGCAGGCGGCGTCGGGGCCGCCGTCGGGCGTCACGGGGCGGCGGATGAGGCCGAGCGGGGCCAGCACCGCGTCGTAGAAGGCGGCGGCGCGCGGCAGGTCGGTGCAGCCGACGGTGACATGGCTGAACAGCGTCATGGTCGTCAGCTCCTGGCCTGCGGCTCGGCACCGCGTGGAACGGCAGGCGCGGCCTGCGGTTGCGACAGCCGCTTGCCCGCGACCACCGTGGCGACCACGGCGGCGGCGAAGCCCAGCGTCACCAGGTCGAGCGGTTCGCCCAGCAGCGGGATCGAGGCGAGGATCGACAGGAAGGGCTGCAGCAGCTGCGTCTGGCTCACGCGCAGCGCGCCGCCCAGGGCCAGACCGCGGTACCAGGCGAAGAAGCCGATCCACATCGAGAACATGCCCACGTAGGTGAAGCCGACCCAAGCCGAGGCGGCCACGGGCTGCTGCGGCCACAGGGCGATGGTGGCGGGCAGCGTCACGGGCAGCGCCATCACGCAGACCCAGCAGATCACACGCTCGGCGCCGAGCGACGGCGTGACCTGCGCGCCGTAGATGTAGCCGACCGAGGCGGCGACGACCGCGCCCACCAGCAGCAGGTCGGCCCATTCGAAACCGAAGCCGTGGCCGCTCTGCTGCGCGCGCAGCACCGAGAACACCACGACCAGCAGGCTGCCCGCGACGGCGCAGAGCCAGAAGCCCAGCCGCGCGCGCTGGTGCAGCACCCAGGCCGCGACCGCGGCCGTGACCAGCGGCAGCAGCGCCGTCACCACCGCCGCGTGGCTGGCCGTGACCACGCGCAGCGCAAAGGCCAGCAAGAGCGGAAAGCCGATGCAGTTGCCCAGCACCGCCATGCCCAGCGGCTTCCACTGGTGCGCCGCCGGGCGCGGCGAGCGCGTGACCAGCAGGAAGACGGCCGACAGCACGCCCGCCAGCGCCGCGCGCCCGAGCGTGACGAACCACGGCGACAGCTGCGGCGCCTCTTGCGTGCCCGTGGCCAGCCGCGTCATCGGCAGCGTGATGGCGAACAGCGCCACGCCGACCACCCCGAGCCACATGCCCAGCGTTTCGTCCTTGATGGCGAGCTTCATACGCCCACCATCCACCAGGCCGTGAGCACGAGGATCAGGCCCATCGCGCGGTTGAACCACAGCAGGCGCCGGCCCTTGGCCAGCCACTCGCGCAGCAGCGCGCCGACCAGCGCATAGGCGAAGTTGCTGGTGAAGGCGTAGGTCAGCATCACGGGCGCGACGATGGCGAAGCGCGCGAGCGCGTCGGGCTGGCCGGCGATCCAGCCCGCCACCAGCGTGAGCGCCAGCAGCCAGGCCTTGATGTTCACGAACTGCAGCATCACGCCCTGCCCGAAGCCGACCGAGAGGCGGGCGCTGTCGGCCTTGCCGAGCTGGGCGCTGCCGCTGAGCTTGTAGGCCAGCCACAGCAGGTAGGCGATGCCCAGGCCCTTGATCGCCAGGCGCAGCGGCGGCATGGCCACCACCAGTGCGCCGAGGCCGGCCGCGCAGATCGCCAGCAGCAAGGTCCAGCCGACCGGCACCGCGACCACGAAACGCATCGCACGCGGCAGGCCGCCGTTGGCCGCCAGGGCGGTGGAGAGCGTGGTGTTGGGGCCGGGCGAGAAGCTCATCGCCGTGGCCAGCACCAGCAGCGCGGTGAATTCTTGCCAGTTCATGTCACAGACTCTAAACTTTGGACCATTACAGTTCCAGTACAGATGATCGAACAAATCTGAAATCTGTATTGGTCATTCCTTCGACACACGCCGCTCTTTTCTTGCTCTCTGTGCGATGCAGCCCGATCCGATGCTGACCCGAACCTCCACCCAGTCCCTGACCGGGCAGCTGGCCGACCGCCTCGCCGAGCGCATCCGCAACCGGCTGCTGGCCCCCGGCGCACGCCTGCCCTCGGTGCGCGAGTGCGCGCGCCAGCAGGGCGTGAGCCCGTACACCGTGGTCGCCGCCTACGACCAGCTGCTCGCGCAGGGCCTCGTCGAGGCGCGCCGCCAGCGCGGCTTCTACGTGCGCGACGCCGCGCCGGCGCCCGAGGGTTCGCGCAACCCGGCGCATGCCGTGCCCGTGGTCCCGCCGATGATGGCCTCGCGCGTGCCGGCCGACGCCAGCTCGCTGATCCGCAGCATGTTCCACCGCCCGAGCGACAAGCCGCAGCCGGGCATGGGCGTGTTCCCGCCCGACTGGATGGCCTCGACCTTCCTGGCGACCGCGGTGCGCCGCGTGACCACCACCTCGGCGCTGCAGGAACTATCGCTTCAATATGGCGAGCCCTCGGGCGACCTCGCGCTGCGCCGCAGCCTGTCGCAGAAGCTGGTGCGCATCAACGTGCCGGCCGGGCCGGACCAGATCGTGACCACCATCGGCGCCACGCATGCGCTGGACATCGTGAGCCGCACGCTGCTGCGCGCGGGCGATCCGGTGATGGTCGAGGAGCCCGGTTGGGCGCTGGAGTTCGCGCGGCTCGAGGCGCTGGGCATGCGCATCCTGCCCGTGCCACGCCGCGCCGACGGGCCCGACCTCGACGTGATGGCGCAGTACTGCAAGCTGCACAGCCCCAAGCTCTTCGTCAGCGTGAGCGTGCTGCACAACCCGACCGGCTACAGCCTCACGCCGGGCAGCGCGCACCGCGTGCTCAAGCTGGCCAACGAACACGACTTCCACATCGTCGAGGACGACACCTACAGCCACCTCGCGCCCGAGCACGCCACGCGCCTGAGTGCGCTCGACGGGCTGCAGCGCACCATCTACGTCAGCGGCTTCGCGAAGATCCTGGCGCCCAACTGGCGCATCGGCTTCCTGGCCGCCTCGCCCGCGCTGAAAGAGCGGCTTCTGGAGACCAAGCTGCTGGCCACGCTGACCTCGCCCACGCTGTTCGAGCGGGCGCTGTCGTGGTGCATCGACCAGGGCCAGCTGCGCCGCCATTCGGAGCGCGTGCGCATCCGCCTGGACGGCGCGCGCGGCCGCGCGGTGAAGCTGGCCATGTCGCACGGCTGCACCTTCGCCTCGGAGCCGGCGGGGCTGTTCGGCTGGGTCGACACGGGCGTGGACACCGACGCGCTCACGCAACGCATGCTCGACCAGGGCTACCTGCTGGCGCCGGGTTCGCTGTTCCATGCGCGCCGCCCGCCGAGCACGATGATGCGGATCAACTTCGCGACCTCGCAGGACGCGAATTTCTGGAAGGTTTTCAGCCGGGTCAGGGACGAGCTCTGATTCGCTGGCAAGGGGCTTGGAGTAAGCTGGCAACACAAGAAAACCCAGCCAGGAGACCTCCCGCATGAGCAACGCCAGCAAACCCTTCGACTTCAGCCAGTTCGTCCCCGGATTCGACTTCCTGAAGAACCTCGCCGGCGGTGCCGCCGCGGGCTCCGGCTCGGTGCCCGGCATCCCCAGCCTCGCGAGTTGGGTCGCGCCCACCATGAGCGTCGAAGAGGTCGACAAGCGCATCCAGGAACTCAAGACCGTCCAGTACTGGCTCGAACAGAACGGCCACGCGCTCAAGGCGACCATCCAGGCGCTCGAGGTGCAGAAGATGACGCTGTCGACCCTGCGCGGCATGAACGTGCGGATGGAAGACATCGCCAGCGCGTTCACCAAGCAGGCCGCGGCCATGGCGCCGGCGCCTGCACCGGCTCCCGCCCCGGCCCCCGCACCGCGGCCCGAACCGGAAGCTGTCGAGGAAGAGGAAGAAGAGTTCGACGAGGCCGAGGAAGAAGCGGAAGAAGAGGAAACCCCGGCACCGAAGAAGGCGTCGCGCGCCAAACCCGCCTCGTCCAACGGCGCTGCCGGCGTGGTCGACCCGATGCAATGGTGGGGCTCGCTCACCGAGCAGTTCCAGCAGATCGCGAGCACGGCGCTGCAGGACGCGGCGCAGCTCAAGGTGCCGGCCATGGCGCAGCCGCTGGCCGACGCCGTGGGGCAGGTCATCGGCAAGGCGACGGCGCGCAAGCCGGCCGCCAAGGCTGCCCCGAAGAAAGCTGTCGCCAAAAAAGCCGCGCCGGCACCCGCCGCGCGCAAGAAAACCACGTCCGCCGCCGCGCGCAAGCGAACCTCCGGCCGGCGCTGACGTCTTACAGACACCTTTCCAGACGACGACGCACGGGTCGGTACGCACCATGAAACTGTTTCCCACCGGCCATGCCACCCACCCGCAATGGCGCATGGCCGCCGGCCTCGTGCTGGCCCAGTTGCGCGCGCAGATGGCGCTGCCCGATTACGCGTCGAACCCGACGCTCGGGCTGCTCTACATCACCGACCACTACGCGGCCGAAGCGCAGGAGATCCTCGATCACCTGGGCGCCGAGCTGCCCGAGGTCACCGACTGGTCGGGCACCGTCGGCATCGGCGTGTCGGCCAACAACGCCGAGTACTTCGACGAGCCCGGCCTGAGCCTGATGCTGTGCGCGCTGCCCAGCGACCAGTACCGGGTGTTCTCCGGCGTGGCGCCGCTGGGCAGTTCCGAAATGAGCGGCTTCGAGGCGCACACCGCGCTCGTGCACGCCGACCCGGCCACGCCCGACCTGGGCGAGCTCATCGGCGAGATGGCGGGGCGCACCGACACCGGCTACTTGTTCGGCGGGCTCTCGTCCGGCCGCGGCGGGGCGCTGCAGTTCGCGGTCGGCGGCAACGGCAACATCCGCGGCCATGGGGCGGCGGGCGGCGTGTTCTCGGGCGGCTTGTCGGGCGTGGTGTTCGGCGAGGGCGTGCGGCTGGTGTCGCGCGTCACGCAGGGCTGCCAGCCGCTGCGCACCGGCGGCGCGCGCGAGCGCGAGATCACCGAGGCCGACGGCAACCTGCTGCTGTCGCTCGACGGCGAGCCGGCGCTCGACGTGCTGCTGGCCGACCTGCAGGTGTCACTCGACCGGCCGCAGGAAGCCATCGACGCCGTGCGCAACACGCTGGTCGGCCTGGCCGACGCGGGCAGCGACGGCATCCGCCGCACCGGCGACCTGGGCGCCGACGTGCTGGTGCGCCACATCATCGGCCTCGACCCGACGCGGCGCGGCATCGCCATTGCCGACAACGCCGAGGCCGGCATGCGGCTGAGTTTCTGCCGCCGCAACGCGCAGGCGGCGCGCGCCGACCTGATGCGCATCTGCGCCGAGATCCGCGAAGAGCTCGAGCCCGAAGAACAGACGCTGGCCACCGCACGCGCCGTGGCGGCCGGTGAGGCCGAGGCCGCACCGCATCCGGCGCGGCGCATCGCGGGCGCGGTGTACGTGAGCTGCTCGGGGCGCGGCGGCCCGCACTTCGGCGCGCCGGGCGCCGAGCTGCAGATCGTGCGGCATGCGCTGGGCGACGTGCCGCTGGTCGGCTTCTTCGCCGCGGGCGAGATCGCGCGCCACCACCTGTACGGCTACACCGGCGTGCTGACGGTGTTCACTGCGCCGGACTGACTGACTGGCTGACTGACGGGAAAAAACGACGCGCGCGCCTGCGCACTGTGTTCGCGGGCGCTTCGCGTCGCTAGAATCCGCCCGCTTTCTTGAATCTCTGCTGCTGCAAGAAAGAGTGATCCGCGCGCCCCGAGGCACGCGGTCGATCTCTTTCGCCCCGCCACGCGATGTGACGGGGCCCGGAAACCGACACGGTTTCCCCGAATGGAATTGCAGCCATGGGCAGCCCCACCAATAGTCATTTTTCGAGACTTCAGCGCGCCTTTTCGCGCGCCCACATCGCCGTCGACTACCGCGACGGCATCTATCACCTGCGCAACGAAGCCGCGCAGGCGACCGTTCTTCTGCCGCAGAGCCTGCCGCTGGAAGAAAAAGCAGTGAACCAGCTGCTGGCCTTTGCCAGTGTGCGCTCGCCCGACGGCGCGCACGGCGTGTGCAAGGCCTGCGCGACGCCGGACTTTCATCCGGGCTCGGTCGCGCCGGTGGGCAGCGTCGTCGCCACCGATGGCGACTTCGTGATCCCCGCCGCGGTCGGCACCGACATCAACTGCGGCATGCGCCTGCTGACCACCGGCCTCACGCTGGACCAGGTGGCGCCGCACAAGACGCAGCTGCTCGCGCGGCTCACGCGCAGCCTGCTCGACAACGGGCGCGACGTGCCGGTGCACACGGCGGCGTTTCGCGCGCTGTTCGACGACGGGCCGGCCGCGTTCCTGGACGCCGTGCGCAACGAGGGGCTCTGGGCCTCGTGCGACCGCGACCGGCTGCAGGCCGAGATCGGCGCGTGCATCGGCCTGGCGAGCTTCGGCGGGCAGTCGCGGCACGCACCGTCGGCCTACACCGGCGCGCGCCACGAGGTGTTCCGCGACCCGTGCCTCGGCACGCCGGGCAGCGGCAACCACTTCGTCGAGTTGCAGGTGGTCGATCAGGTGATGGACCGGCACGCGGCGTACCGCGCGGGGCTCAAGGCGGGCGAGGTCGTGGTGATGATCCACAGCGGCTCGCGCGACATCGGGTTCCATGTCGGCGGCCGCTGGATGGACCGCGCACGGGCCGAGTGGCCGCAGGGCCTGCGCCATCCGAAGAGCGGGCTGTACGGCCTGGCCGGGCCGCTGGCGCAGGAGTACCTGGAAGCCATGGGCGTGGCCGCGCGCTATGCCTGGGCCAACCGCGTCGTGCTGGCCGAGCTGGTGCGCAAGGACTTCGCCGAACTGCTGGGCGCCACGGCGTCGACGTTGGTGGTCGACGTGCCGCACAACGTGGTGCTGCGCGAGCACGGCATGAACATTCACCGCAAGGGCGCGACGCCGGCACATGCGGGCGACCTGGCGCTGATTCCCGGGTCGATGGGCGATCACTCGTACCTCGCGACCGGGCTGGGGCATGAAGACTGGCTGTGGTCGTGCAGCCATGGTGCCGGCCGGCGCATGCGTCGGCAGGAAGTGCGCGCGATGCGGCCCGCACCCGACGACGCCGATGCCAGCTGGCAATGCGTGACGCTGCGCGAAGAGCGCCGCATCGAAGAGGCGCCGCAGGCCTACAAGCCGATCGGCGCGGTGATCGAGGCGCAGGAAAGCGCGGGGCTCATCCGCTGCGCCGTGCGGCTCAAGCCCTGGGTCACGTTCAAGGCATGACCCGGGCGCGTGTCGTGTCAGCCCAGTGCGGGTTGCACGGCGCGCGGCGCGGGTGCCGGCATGCCGGCGAACGCGAAGTCGACCTCGGGCGCCAGCCCGCTCACGATGCGCGCGATCGACTTGCCCGAGCCGCAGGCGTGCGTCCAGCCGAGCGTGCCGTGGCCGGTGTTGAGGAACAGGTTCGGCAGTTTGGTCTTGCCGATCAGCGGCACGTTGCTCGGCGTGGCCGGGCGCAGGCCGGTCCAGAACTGCGCGCGCTCGGTGTCGCCGGCGCCGGGGAAGAGTTCTTCGACGCGCCGCACGATGGCTTCGCAGCGCACGCGGTTCAGGTCGCGGTCGTAGCCGTTGAGCTCGGCCGTGCCGGCGATGCGCAGGCGGTCGCCCGACTCGGAGGTGTAGCGCGAGAACACCAGCTTGTATTCGTCGTCGGTCAGCGAGACCTGATGCGCCTTCGATGCGTCCTTGACGGGGAGCGTCACCGAGTAGCCCTTGGCGGGGTAGAT
The DNA here is from genome assembly GCF_058787635.1 of Variovorax sp. FW305-3-2-15-B-LB1. Lineage (NCBI taxonomy): Bacteria > Pseudomonadati > Pseudomonadota > Betaproteobacteria > Burkholderiales > Comamonadaceae > Variovorax > Variovorax sp. FW305-3-2-15-B-LB1. The sequence goes on from NZ_JBYSZY010000002.1 coordinate 56,428, forward strand.
CGGCAGGCGGATGCCCAGCGGCGCGGCGTACAACGGACTCAGCGAACCCATCGCGAGCACGAAGGCATCGCCGCGGATGCGCTGGAAGCGGCCTTCGTTGTCGGTCGCCTCGACGTGGTCGATGCTGCCGCCGGCTTCGCGCAGCGCGGTCACCGTGTGGCTCATGAGGAACTTCACGCCGGCCGCCTCGGCCAGCTTCACGAGCTCGCGCGCGAAGCGGTTGGCGTCGCCCGATTCGTCTTCGGCGGTGTAGGTGGCGCCAGCGAGTTGGGGGCGGATGTGGGCGAGGGCGGGTTCGATCCTGATGGCCTCGTCGGCCGAGATGACCAGCCGCTCGCAGCCCAGGGCACGCATCTGCTCGGCGGGCGCGAGGGCGCCGTCGAATTCTTTTTGCGTTGTGTAGAAGTGCAGGATGCCTTGCGTGCGCTGGTCATAGTTCAGGCCGGTGTCTCGACGCAATTGCTGCAACATTTCCCGGCTGTATGTACCGAGACGAACGATCTGTTCGATGTTGTGGCGGGTGCGGGCGGGGGTGCATTCGCGCAAAAACTGCAGGCCCCAGAGCCACTGGCGCATGTCGGCGCGGATGCGGAACAGCAGCGGCGCATCTTCCTTGCCGAGCCATTGCAGCACCTTCAGCGGCGCGCTCGGATTGGCCCACGGCTCGGCATGGCTGACCGAGATCTGGCCGCCGTTGGCGAAGCTGGTTTCGGCGGCCGGGGTGGCCTGCCGGTCGATCACGGTCACCTCGTGGCCGAGTTGCTGGAGGTAATAGGCCGAAGTCACGCCGAGCAGGCCGGCGCCAAGAACGATCACACGCATTGCAAGTACCTTTGAGTTTGCAGCGCTTGAACGGCGGGCGTGGAGTGCTATTGAAAAAATAGCAAGCAACCGGACGACCGATGTCCAAGTTGCCGCTCCCCCTGTCCTCGGTACCTGAGAGATTCACCCTGCTGCACCCGCAGCGGGTTTGCTCCTTCGGTGCGCCACATGGCGTGGCGGCTCTCCAGACGGCTGTATCGATGAGTGCAGTACTGACCCCTTGCCGAAGTTCCTGGGCGTTGCCTGGAATTTCGTCGGGCCGACCTGAGCGTTTATGGGAGTTTGCGCCTTCGGTAGGGCCTCCGTGGAGGCCCGCTCTCCTGCAATTGTTGGCGATTGTAGGCGGGCCCCGCAAGCCGGCCAAGCCCTGTACATCGGCACTTCACACCGATGGGATAATTGAATGTTGATTTTTGGTAAAGCAAACTTTTTTCTACATGCAGGGGACTCCATGATCCTGGTTACCGGCGGCGCAGGCTTCATTGGCGCCAATTTCGTGCTCGACTGGATCGCGCAGGGCAACGAGCCCGTCGTGAACCTCGACAAGCTGACCTACGCGGGCAACCTGGAGACCCTGGCGTCGCTCAAGGGCAACGCGAACCATGTCTTCGTGCAGGGCGACATCGGCGACAGCGCGCTGCTCGATCGCCTGCTGGCCGAGCACAAACCCCGTGCCGTCGTGAACTTTGCCGCGGAATCGCACGTGGATCGTTCGATCCACGGTCCGGAAGACTTCGTGCAGACCAACGTGCTCGGCACCTTCCGCCTGCTCGAATCGGTGCGCGGCTACTGGAACGCCCTGCCGGCCGACCAGAAGGCGGCCTTCCGCTTCCTGCATGTGTCGACCGACGAGGTCTACGGCTCGCTCTCCAAGACCGACCCGGCCTTCACCGAAGAGAACAAGTACGAGCCCAACAGCCCGTACTCGGCCAGCAAGGCCGCGAGCGACCACCTCGTGCGCGCCTGGCACCACACCTACGGCCTGCCGGTGGTCACCACCAACTGCTCGAACAACTACGGCCCGTTCCACTTCCCCGAGAAGCTGATCCCGCTGATGATCGTCAACGCACTGGCCGGCAAGAACCTGCCCGTGTACGGCGACGGCATGCAGGTGCGCGACTGGCTCTACGTGAAGGACCACTGCAGCGCCATCCGCCGCGTGCTCGAAGCCGGCAAGCTCGGCGAGACCTACAACGTCGGCGGCTGGAACGAGAAGCCCAACATCGAGATCGTCAACACCGTGTGCGCGCTGCTCGATGAACTGAGCCCCCGTGCCGACGGCAAGCCGTACAAGGAACAGATCACCTACGTCACGGACCGCCCGGGCCACGACCGCCGCTACGCCATCGATGCACGCAAGCTCGAGGCCGAACTCGGCTGGAAGCCCGCCGAGACCTTCGACACCGGCATCCGCAAGACCGTCGAGTGGTACCTCGCCAACGGCGAGTGGGTGCGCAACGTGCAAAGCGGCGCGTACCGCGAGTGGGTCGAGAAGCAGTACGACGCTGCGCCTGCAAAGGCTTCCGCATGAAGTTGCTGCTGCTCGGCAAAGGTGGACAGGTCGGCTGGGAGCTGCAGCGCAGCCTCGCGCCGCTCGGCGAACTGGTCGCGCTGGATTTCGACAGCACCGACTTCCACGCCGACTTCAGCCGCCCCGAGCAGCTGGCCGCCACGGTGCTGGCGGTGCGCCCCGACGTCATCGTCAATGCCGCCGCGCACACTGCCGTCGACAAGGCCGAGAGCGAGCCCGACTTCGCGCGCAAGCTCAACGCCACCTCGCCCGGCGTGGTGGCCGAGGCCGCGCAGCAGATCGGCGCGCTGATGGTGCATTACTCCACCGACTACGTCTTCGACGGCAGCGGCACCCGCCCCTGGAAGGAAGATGACGCGACCGGTCCGCTCAGCGTGTACGGCCAGACCAAGCTCGAAGGCGAGCAGTTGGTGGCGCAGCATTGCGCGAAGCACCTGATCTTTCGCACCAGCTGGGTGTACGCCGCACGCGGCGGCAACTTCGCCAAGACCATGCTGCGGCTGGCCAAGGAGCGCGACAAGCTCACGGTCATCGACGACCAGTTCGGCGCCCCGACCGGTGCCGAGCTGCTGGCCGACATCACCGCGCACGCCATCCGCGCCACCTTGCAAGACCCGGCCAAGGCCGGGCTGTACCACGCCATCGCCGGCGGCGAGACCACATGGCACGGCTACGCGCGCTTCGTGCTCGAGATGGCGCAGCAGGTTGGCGTCGAACTCAAGGCCGGCCCGCAGGCCGTGGAGGCCGTGCCCACCAGCGCCTTTCCGACGCCCGCGAAGCGCCCGCACAACTCGCGGCTCGACACCACCAAGCTGCAGACCACCTTCGGCCTGCGACTGCCGCCCTGGCAGGAAGGCGTGGCACGCATGCTGCGCGAGACGCTCTGACCGACTGATTTTTCCTGCCCCTCACAGAAGAAGACTCCCATGACGCAACGCAAAGGCATCATCCTTGCCGGTGGCTCCGGTACCCGCCTGCACCCGGCCACGCTCGCCATGAGCAAGCAACTGCTGCCGGTGTACGACAAGCCCATGATCTATTACCCGCTGAGCACCCTGATGCTCGGCGGCATGCGCGACATCCTGATCATCAGCACGCCGCAGGACACGCCGCGCTTCCAGCAGCTGCTGGGCGACGGCAGCCAATGGGGCATCAACCTGCAGTACGCGGTGCAGCCGAGCCCCGATGGCCTGGCGCAGGCGTTCATCATCGGCGACAAGTTCGTGGGCAACTCGCCGAGCGCGCTGGTGTTGGGGGACAACATCTTCTATGGGCATGACTTTGCCCATCTGCTGGGCGGCGCCGACGCGCAGGACGCGGGAGCCACTGTTTTCGCGTACCACGTGCATGACCCGGAGCGGTATGGCGTGGTCGCATTCGATGCACAAGGCAAGGCCAGCAGCATCGAGGAAAAGCCGCTCAAGCCCAAGAGCAACTACGCCGTGACGGGCCTGTACTTCTACGACAACCAGGTCATCGACATCGCCAAGGCGGTGAAGCCGAGTGCACGAGGCGAGCTCGAGATCACGGCCGTCAATCAGGCGTACCTCGACCTTGGCCGGCTCAACGTGCAGATCATGCAGCGCGGCTATGCCTGGCTCGATACCGGTACGCATGAAAGCCTGTTGGAGGCGGGGCAGTTCATCGCCACGCTGGAGCACCGGCAGGGGTTGAAGATCGCCTGCCCGGAGGAAATCGCGTGGCGGCATGGCTTCATCGACAAGGAGCAACTGGCGCGGCTGGCCTTGCCACTGCAGAAAAATGCCTACGGCAAGTACCTCAATCGGCTGCTTGCCGAAGAGCACTCATTCTGAACACTGACACACAACAATTTCTTCGGTAGTACAAGTCATGCACGCATCAACTCAAACCCTGACGGGTCAAAAATACCTTGTAACCGGCGCAGGCGGATTCATCGGCAGTCACCTTGTCGAAGCACTCGTGCGTGCCGGCGCTGAGGTGACGGCTATGGTCCGCTACGGTTCCGCATCGAGTTGGGGCAATCTCGAATTCGCACCGGATGACGTGAAGGGGCAGTTCCGCGTTGTGGCGGGCAACATCGACGATGGCGATTTCGTCATGCATGCCATGCAGGGCATCGACGTCGTCTGCCATCTGGCGGCCCTGATCGCCATTCCGTATTCGTACGTTGCCCCGCGCAGCTACGTGCGCACCAACGTCGAGGGAACGCTCAACGTCGTGGAGGCCGCGCGCCGTCTGTCGGTTCGTCGCGTCGTCCACACGAGCACCTCCGAGGTGTACGGCACCGCGGTGCGCGTGCCGATCGACGAAGAGCATCCGCTGCAAGGGCAGTCGCCTTATTCGGCCTCGAAGATCGGGGCGGACAAGATCGCCGAGAGCTACTACCGCTCGTTCGACACCGGTGTCGTGACCTTGCGCCCGTTCAACACGTTCGGCCCGCGCCAGTCCGCCCGGGCATTCATCCCGACCATCATCTCGCAGGCATTGACCCAGGACGTGATCAAGCTCGGATCGCTGACCCCTGAGCGCGACATGACCTTCGTGACGGACACGGTCGCCGGCTTCGTCGCTGCTTCGGTGACGCCCGGGATCGAGGGGCAGACCATCAACCTGGGAACTGGCTCGACCTACACGATCGGTCACTTTGCCGAGCGCATCCTCAAGCTGATGGGCGTGGAAAAGGAGATCGTTGCGGACACCGCGCGCATGCGCCCCGACAAGAGCGAGGTCTTGAAGCTCGTCTCCGACAACGCGCTGGCCGCGAAGTTGATGGGGTGGTCGCCGCAAGTCGACCTGGACGAGGGGTTGCGCCAGAGCATCGAATTCATTCGCCGCAACATCCACCTGTACCGCCCTGCGGTCTACACCGTCTGAGGGAGCAAGCATCATGAAAGCAGTCGTCATGGCCGGCGGCAAGGGCACTCGCCTTCAGCCGTTCACCGCCTCGTTTCCCAAGCCCCTCATGCCCCTGGGGGACATGCCGGTGCTGGAACTCCTGCTGCGGCAGCTGCGTCGCGCCGGCGTCGACGAAGTCATCCTTGCGGTCAACCATTTGCATCACCTGATCCGCGCGTTTTGCGGCGATGGTTCGCGATTCGGGCTGAAGATCGACTACAGCCTCGAGGACAGCCCTCTGGGGACGGCCGGTCCGCTTGGCGCACTGATCGACAAGGTCGGAGAGAACTTCATCGTCACCAACGGCGACCTGCTCACCACGTTCGACATCGGCCAGCTGATTCGCACGCATGCCGAGCGGCAATCGGATGCCACGATCTGCGTCTACGAACGAGAGGTCAAGATCGATTTCGGGCTCATCCAGGTCGATGCGGAGATGAATCTTCAGGGTTACCTCGAGAAACCCATGAGCAAGCACCTGGTCAGCATGGGCCTCTACATGCTCAACCGCGACGCGGTGAAGCCGCATGTCAGCGAGGGTGTTCACTTGGACATGCCGGACCTGTTGCTCAAGCTGAGCGCGGCCGGCAAGAAGGTGCGCTGCCACCAACAACCCGAGAGCTTCTGGCTCGACATCGGCCGACCGGAAGACTACTCGACAGCGCAGAAGATGTTCGACGAGAGTCGAGAGCTTTTCCTGCCCGAGTAGCCTATGCGCGTGCTTGTCACCGGTGCCAGCGGATTCGTCGGGCGGGCGGTGCTTGAAGAACTGCAGGCGCGCGGCCTTGAAGCCTTCGCCGTCAGCAGAACCGAACGGGCCGCTGTCGCAGGCGAGGCAAGGCGCGTGCTTGCCGATCCTGCCGATGCGGCCGAGGTCCGCGATCTGCTCTTGTCTGTAGAGCCGCAGTTCGTCATGCATCTGGCGGGGGTTTCCTCCGCCCCCTCTTACAGCGAGCTCTACGAGGCCAACGTCGTCTTCGCTGCCAACCTGCTGGATGGCGCGCTCGCCATGCCGAGCAAGCCGCGCGTGCTCCTGGCGGGCAGCGCAGCCGAATACGGGGCGGTGCCCGCCGCCCAGCAGCCCGTGCGCGAGGATGCGGCCTGCCGTCCCAACACGGCCTATGGCGCGAGCAAGTTGGCGCAGACGAGCCACGCCTTCGTCGCGGCTTCGCGCGGGTTGCCTGTGGTGGTGGCCCGGCTGTTCAATCCGATCGGGCCTGGCATGCCGAAGTCTCTGGCCCTGGGAAGCTTTGCGCACCAGATCGCTTGCATGGGCACGCGTGGCGGTGTGCTGTCCACCGGCGATCTCGATGTCGTGCGGGACTTCATGGATGTGCGGATCGCTGCGAAGCTTCTTGCCGACCTGTCCCTGGCGAGCGACGCCTCTGCGCAGGTGGTGAACATCTGCAGCGGCGACGGACAGCGCCTGCTGGACCTCACGCAGCGGCTGATCGCTGTCTCCGGCGTGCCGGTCGAGTTGAAGCACGATGAGTCGCGGCGCGGTAACAGCGATGTCAGGGCTTTTGTCGGCGACCCGTCCAGGCTGAAGGCGCTGGGGCTTCGCGTTGAGCCCTCCGACATGGACTCGGTTCTCGAAGAGACCCTGCGCAGCGCGCGCGAAGAGATCTCCGCAACTTAAATCAAGGGCGTGCAAGGGACGTGTCCGGCGCCACGCCGGACCGCCTTTCGTTTTCTACTGGCAAGCAAAAAAATGATCTGCAACGCGTGTTCCGGTACCAGCTTCAAGCCGTTCGCCTCCCGGGCGGATGGCATGGAAATCAAGCGATGCACTCATTGCGGCCTGGGTGTGATCGCCAACCTGCCTGAGAGCACGCAGGCGTACTACGACGACAACTACTACGTGAACGGCGCGAGCAGCGGCTATGCGGACTATGAGTTCATGGCCGAGCACGGACTGGGTTGGGCTGCCGCGCTGGTCCGTTTGCTGGCCGACCACGGGAAGATTCTCGACATAGGCTGCGCGAACGGCTACTTGTTGGACAAGTTCACAAGCGCTTTCGACAAGTTCGGCATCGAAGTCAACGCCAAGGCCGCCGGGCAGGCGCAGGACAAGGGCATCCGGCTCCTTGGCAACGACCTGCTGGCGCCGCAGCTGGTGCAGGATCATCGCGCCGAATTCGACGTGGTGACCGCGATCGCGGTCTTCGAGCACCTGCTCGATCTTCGCGGCGGATTCCACGCAGCCATCGAACTGCTGAAAGACGACGGGTTCCTGCTGTTCGAGGTTCCCGTCATGTCGGCCGAGTCCAGCAACGCGGCGTGGCTGAACAGTTCGCTGGAGCACATCTACTATCCGAGCGAGGGGGCGATCCGCCACATCGTCGAAACGGCGCTCGGGGCTCATCTGACCGGCGCGGAAGTTTCCATCAAGGACTACGCCTCGACCTATGTCGGCATCGTCACGAAGAGCGAACGCCAGGCTGCGCGCGCCAAGGAAGTCTTTGAGCGCTTGATGAACGCCGACTTCGATGGCGCGACGACCGAGGAAACCAAGGCCCTGACGCACCTGCACCTTCTGCATGCGGGCCAGTCGACCGAAGCCTCGGTGCGATCGCTCGTGCAACTGGACGGCAGCGAATTCACGCCGCCGCTGGTTGCGCGCATTGGGCAGCTCTGGTCGTTCGACCTGAAGAGATTGCAATCCGGCGACCGGCACCCGGTGAGTTCCGGGGGCGCGAGCCGAGAGGTCCAGCGCCTGAAGGCCGAAGTCGAAGTGATCCTCTCGGATGCTCGTCTCAATGCGGCGCAGGCCACCGAGGCCATCAACTTCGAGATCAGGCGGGCCGCGGAGCGCGAGGGCGAGGCTGCGGCGCTTCGCAGGAAACTCTCCGAGGAGGTCGCGAAGACCGCTGCCATGGAACACCGGGCGCTGGAGGCCGCGGGTCGGGTGGAGGCCATGCAACAAACCATCGCATGGCGAGCCACGACGCCCTTGCGTCGCTGGGCGACGAGCAATCCCCGCGCTGCACGACGGGCGAAACAAGTCGCAAAGCTGGCGTGGTGGACGCTTCGGGGTCGCATCTTCGATCACCTTCGGGAATTCAGGCGCCGGCGCGCGTTGGCCGGAAGCGGCGCCAGGAACCTGGAGGCCGCGAAGCGCACCGCGGCGGCGGTCCGTCTCCTCGCACCGGCAGGCGTCGTGCCGGATGCCGTGCAACCGCCGAGCGGGCAGGACTGGCCATCGGATCGGCCGCTCGTCAGCATCGTAGTTCCTTGCTTCAACTACGGCCACCTCGTGGGCGAGGCGATCCGCTCGGTCGAGGCGCAGACCTTCACCGACATCGAGATCATCGTGGTGGAGGGAGGCTCGAGCTCCCCCGACTCCCGCCAGCGCCTGATCGATGCCGTCTCCAAGGCGTCGCCCAAGCTGCGGCTGCTGCTGCAGGACCAGCCGTACCGTGCCGGCGCCAACCGAAACTTCGGCATCAGTCACGCCAGGGGCAAGTACATCTGCTGCCTGGATGCCGATGACCGCATCGCGCCGACTTACATCGAGAAGGCGGTCTTCATGCTGGAGCATTCCGGTTACGGGGTGGTCTCGCCGGGGCTGCAGTTCTTTGGCGACAGATCGGATGTCTGGACGCCGCACGAACGCCCGACCCTGGACATGCTGCTCGACGGCAACAATGCGCTCACTTGCGCCGTGTACAGCAAGGAACTCTGGCGCAAGGCCGGCGGCTACCGGGACACGGACCCGACCACGGGGCATGTCCATGAGGACTGGCTGTTCTGGGTGCGCCTTGCGGCGCTCGGCGCGCGCTTCATTGGCATTCGCGAGCCGCTTTTCCACTATCGCAGCCACGGCAACACGCTGAGCAATAGAAGCGACGTGCTCGACAACGAAATCCAGAAGCTGCTGGTCCATCGCTTCAACGAAGACGTGTTGACGGAAGACGCACTTCAGTCTGCGAGAGCGGCAGGCGCTTCTCCACCGGCTCGTCCGCCGCAGTCTTTTGCGACCCGGCGCGATTTCCATGTTCAGGCGGCCACCGGCCCCACCTTGTTGATCGCGCTGCCATTCCTGGTGCTGGGCGGCGCCGAGCGCTTGTTGAGCGCCATCGTGGCGCAATTGGTGCGAAACGGGTGGCGCGTGGTGATCGTGACGACCGTGCCCGTGGGGCAAGCCCACGGCGATACCACCTCCTGGTTCGAATCGGCAACGCCGGAAATATTCCATCTGCCGCGGTTTCTCGAACCTGAATACTGGCGCGACTTTTTCGATCACCTGCTGCAATCCAGGGATGTCCAGATCCTCTGGGTGATCGGCAGTGCTTTTGCATATGACTGCCTGCCCGCATGGAAGCTCAGGTATCCGCGTCTTGCCGTGGCCGACCTGCTTTTCAATACGGTGGGCCATACGGCCAACAACCGGCGGTATGCCGACTGCATCGACCTGACCTTCATTGAAAATGCCGAAGTGCGGGAATGGTTGATTGCCGCGGGCGAATCCCCGCAGCGCATCAGCCTGGTGGAAAGCGGTGTCGATCTGGAAAAAAACGCGCCGGCGGATCCGGGGCAGCCCTCCCCGATGGCCGGCGATATTCCTGGAAACGCAACAGTCGTCGGATTCTTTGGCCGTTGGTCCGAGGAAAAAGATCCTCTGGGCTTCGTCGAAATAGCAAAGCGCATTTCCAGCGAATCGAATGTGGTGTTCCTGATGACTGGCACCGGCTCTCTCGAGCCGGAGCTCAGATCGGCCATTGCAGCGGCCAATTTCCCGCCTGGGAGATTCTTGTTGAAAGGCTCCGTCGCGGATCTCAGGCCTTACCTCCAGGCGTGCGACATCCTGTGCCTGCCGTCGCGGCTTGACGGACGACCGAACATCATCATGGAAGCATTGGCCAGCGGGACGGCGGTGATCGCGTCCAGGGTCGGGGCACTGCCGGACATGATCGAGGAAGGGCAGCAAGGCTATCTGTGCGCGCCCGGTGCGTACGACGAATTCGCTCGCAGGATTGAAGAGCTTGCTTCGGACAAGCAGAAGCTCGAAGACTTTCAATTGGCCGCCAGAGCCTTTGCGGAGCGCCGCTTCGACATTCAGGCAATGCTGCGGCAATATGAGAGCGAACTGCGGCGCTTGATTGGGCAGGGGTGAAGCAGCCCAGCCAACGCCGTACAACACCTGCGGGAGAGGTCTCCAAAGGCCGTACCGTTGTTTTCACGATCTCCTGGCATGGATACCTGGGCAAGGGGAGTAACGCCGGGGCAATCCAGTCAGGATTTTGGATAACAATGCCCTGATCGTGGCGCCGGGTTTGACGGCGAGCGTTTCCCTAACGATGAAGTATGAAGATATCTCCCACCAGCATTCCGGACGTCGTTGTCCTGGAGCCCAAAGTCTTCGGTGATGCCCGAGGCTTCTTCCTCGAGAGCTACAACGAGGAGGTGTTCCGGCGATCGACCGGCTCGGAGCTGACGTTCAAGCAGGACAACCATTCCCGCTCGTCGAAGGGCGTGTTGCGGGGGCTGCATTACCAGGTCGAGCAGGCACAGGGCAAGCTGGTCCGCGTGGCCCGCGGTGCCGTGTTTGACGTCGCGGTCGATATCCGTCCCACGTCTGCGACTTTCGGGCGATGGGTCGGGGTCGAACTGAGCGAGGACAACAACCGCCAACTCTGGATTCCTCCCGGCCTGGCGCACGGCTTCCTGGTGTTGAGTGAAAGTGCCGACTTTCTCTACAAGACCACCGAGTACTATGCGCCCGCCCACGAGCGGAGCATTGCGTGGAACGACCCGGCGATCGGCATCGAATGGCCGCTGTTCGGTGCTTCCCCGATCCTGTCGGCGAAGGACGCCGCCGCGCCGTCGCTCGCCGACAGCCTTGCCGGAGTCGGGCGTTGATTCTGGTCACTGGCGGGGCCGGCTACATCGGGTCCCACACATGCATAGAGCTGGCACGTGCCGGGCATGAATTCGTGGTGTTCGACAATTTCTCCAACAGCGCCCCAGCCGTCCTGGCGCGCATGGAGCAAATCATCGGGCGGCCCGTGGTCTGGCAGAAGGGCGACATCCGCGACCCGGCGGCATTGGACAAGGTCTTTGCAGGCCATCCGGTGTCCGCGGTCCTGCATTTCGCCGGGCTGAAGGCGGTGACCGAATCGATCAGCCAGCCGATCGACTACTTCGACAACAACGTGCACGGTTCCATTGCGCTCATGGGGGCGATGGCGCGTGCGGGATGCAAGACCCTGGTCTTCTCGTCATCTGCAACCGTCTATGGGCCCGAGCAGCCGATGCCGGTTGCCGAGGACGCACCCTGTGCGGTGAGCAATCCCTACGGGCGCACCAAGCTGGTCGTGGAAGAGTTGCTGAGTGAGCTGGGTCGCTCCGATTCGCAATGGCGCATTGCGACGCTCCGGTACTTCAACCCGACGGGGGCACACCCCAGTGCGCTGATCGGCGAGAGCCCTTTGGGGACGCCCAGCAACTTGATGCCGCTGGTCTGTCAGGTGGCCGCGGGGATCCGTCCGTCGTTGCAGATCTTCGGCGACGATTACCCGAGCCATGATGGAACCGGCGTGCGCGATTTCGTCCATGTCATGGATCTTGCAGAGGGGCATGTGGCTGCGCTCGATTTCCTCACGAAGAATCAGGCTCGCATCGTGGTCAATCTCGGAACAGGACATGGAACCTCGGTGCTGGAAGTCATCCGGACGTTCGAGCGGGTCAGTGGCCAGTGTGTCCCTTATGAGATCGTGCCGCGGCGGGATGCGGACATCGGCATCAGCTTTGCCGATGTGAGTCTTGCGCGCGAGCTGCTGGGCTGGGTTGCCAAGCGCGATGTCGATGAGATGTGCCGCGATGCATGGCGGTGGCAGGCTGCGAACCGCGGCTGAAGAGAACAGGCGATCGCTTGCGGGCGAATCAGCCGATGTAAGACGATGAAAAAGATCCCGAAGCGGGATGGGGGAGACGCAGTGTCTGATTCAATATTGTCGGCTGGCGCGACGGTGTGCGCCAATCCGGGGTCTCCCGGCGGCGTGCGAGTTGGCCACGGTATTGCCGGCGGAACGCCGCTGTCGCACTCCGGCGTTGCCGGCGCTTTCAGGGAAGCTGAATGAGCCGTCTCGTGTTCGTTTCCACGGAGCTGACTCCGTACACGCCCGGGGCCAGCGGCCGGGTGATGCGCAACATGCTGCGTGCGCTCGACGAAGCAGACCGCAAGCGCACGACCCTGGTGATGGTCGATGCCGCCGTCGATGCCACGGCGTTCAAGGCCGCGTTCCCTCAGGTGGAGCTGGTCGAGGTCGACACACGAGCGACCCAGGGCCGCTTCACCGATTCGCGCCATCATCCACCCGCCTCGGCGTACTCGAACACGCTGTGGCATTGGCGCTCGGCATGCGTCTTCAGGGCCCTGGCCGAATTGAGCAAGAGCGGCCCCATCGACTACCTGGAGTTTCCGGATCTCGGGGGGCTGGCATTCTGTACCTTGCAGGAATGCCGGCTCCAGGGCTTTCTGCCCGATGCCACCGTGGCCGTTCGTCTTCACGGATCGCACACCGCGCTCCTGCACGCTGAAGCGAGACCGCTCGCGATCGCAGATCTCAACTTGAGCGACCTTGAGCGCAAATGCCTGCGCGATTGCGACTACGTCGTGGCGCCCAGTCTCGCCGTGAGCGAGGCCGTGCGCGACATCTTCGATTTCCCGATGCAGGAATGGGAGCCGCGGGTGCTCTGCCACGTGCCGTTCGATCGCACGTCGCTCGCCACCGATACGGTGCCTGCGTCAACGGATCAAGCCGTGGTCTTCGCCTCCGAATTCCAGCGGTCGGGGCGCCCGGATCTCTTCGTGCGCGGCGTCGTCGGCCTGATGCGCAATTGCCCGCAGTACACCGGCGCGATGACGCTGGATGCGCGCAGCACCGACGAGGCCTATCGTGCGCAGATCGAACGGCTGGTTCCGCCGACGCTTGTCGAGCGTGCCGTTTTTCTGGCGCAGGCGGAGCAGCACGTGTTCGACGCGCTGGCCGCAAATGCGACGGTCGTGTTCCCCGGTGCCTTCGAGGCTGCAGCCACGGCGGCACTGGACGTGTCGCTGCAGGGAGGGCGCGTGATCCTGAACAAGGCGAATCCCGCGTTCGGCGAAGGCACGCCTTGGCTTGACGGGATCAACTGCCTGAAGTTCGACGGAACGCCCACCGGGCTGGTCGAGGTGCTGGGGCGCAACTTCGCCCGCAATGAAAAGCTGGTGCCGGTGCGTCATCCGGAGAGTCCGTGGCCGTGGCTCACCGCGGCGAAGCGAAAGCGGGCGTGGCGGGCATTGGGTGAACAACCTCCCCTGGTCTCGGTCGTGGTGCCTCACTACAACCTCGGGGGCTATTTGCCCGCGACGCTCGAGAACCTGATCGGGCAGAACTACGGGAACATCGAAATCCTCGTGGTGGACGACGCGTCGACGGACGCACAGAGCGTGCTCGGAATCGACGAACTCGCGCGCAGCGCGGACCCGCGCGTCAAGGTGATCCGGCTGGCCGCGAATGTCGGTCTGGCGGGAGCGCGCAATGTCGGCGTTCGTCATGCGACCGGACCGTACGTGCTGACACTCGACGCCGACGACCTGATCCATCCGCGCTTTCTCGAGGTCGGCGTGGCCGCGCTGGAGAACAACGCGGAGTTCGATATCGTCGTGACGCCGGCGGGCTACTTCATCGATGGGGACGTGCCGCCCGTGGTGGGAGCAGCCGTCAACCCCTGCCGTGACTACGCCATGTTTTCCGGCGAGGCTGTTGTCGCCGGATTGCTCGAGAACAGGTTCTCCACCGCCACTGCGCTTTTCAGGCGATCGGCGATGGAGCGGTTTCCCTACCTGGAGAGCTTGAGCTGCTACGAAGACTGGTCGCTCTTCATGAGGATGTGCGATGCGGGCCTGCGGTCCATCGTGACCACCGACGTCTTCTTCTTCTACAGGAAGCGGCGCAATTCCATGGTGCACACGCCGCGCGATCTTGCCCGCAGGCGCATCGAATACAGCGACCTGCTGCGAACAAGTGCCTCCGCATCGCTCAGGCAGAAATCCAGGCAGCTCGTGGTGGGCCTTGGCTCAGCGGTCGCCGGCAATCAGTCGGAGGCTGTCGACGACTCCGTGGTCGCGCCTCCCAGGATGGAGCCCACGGCGGAAGAACTCATCGGCGGGCTCTTTGGATCGGGGGGGCAATACGACGAACAGATCGTTTTCGCGAGCCTCAAGGCTTCGCGCTGGCTCGAGCGCAACGCGCCTTGGATCATTCGGGGTGGCGTGTTGGCTGCCCGCTGGACCTGGCAGGCTTATCGCTTCGTTCGCCGCAAATGAGCATTCGACTCATGGATTTTGGCAACGGATACAGCGCATTGAATCGGTTGGATCAGAATTTTCAGCTCCCGGAATTGAAGTAAATTGAAAATAGGTCTGTGCTTTCTTGAGTCACCTGTCTAATGAAAACAGAAAAAAACAAAATTGACGGCTTGCTCGAATCAGGGCACTTGAAGCTGCTCCTCATATTCTTCGGAATTGCCTTGATCGCAAGAGGTGGCGTCCTTGATCGAGGCTTTGCTGTGGACGATTACTCATTCGGGCAAGGATTTTCAACGAGTGAGTTTGACGTCTTTCTTGCGCAAGGTCGTTTTTTCCTGGCGGCAATCGACGGAGCCATACATGCCTTGGGTGTAAATATAGCCGACATCTATATTTCCTTGGGCCTTCTTTCGTTGTTGCTGCAAGCTGGATTGGTTCTGGCGGTATTGAGATTTGTGGGAGCAGTCGATAGCCCTGGCGCCCTCGTTGCGGGCTCGCTGATGGTGGCGCATCCGTATCTTGCCGAAATACTTACCTTTCGCATGGTGCTTCCAGGCTATTGCGTTGGAGCATTGCTTACGATCATTGCGCTCGAAGCATTGTCGCGAGACGCGGGGAGAAGAAATAGAAACCTTCTGATTTCTTTTGCTGCAACGGTAGCAATGCTTTTTGTGTATCAGGGCTTTTTGAATTATTTTTCAATCGCGCTGATTTTTTCGATCCTGTTTGGTGAGGTCTTTAGAAGCAGATCGACATCGGATAGCCGACCTGCCGTCGACTATCGCAGGCGAGCCCTGAGTCTGTTGCTTGTGTGCTTGGCTTCCGTCGTGCTTTTCATGGCAATAGTGACCATATCCAAGCGATTTGGCCTTATCAGCTTGACGAGCCGTGCAGAATTTATCAAATTGCACGAAGTGCCCGAGAGAATCTCTCAGATTCTTGAGCTGATTGCCAAGATATATTGGCTCGGGGAGCCCATGGGAGGCCATTGGGTGAAAGTCATCATCGCCGTGATGCTTGTCATCGCTGGCCTTGCAGTGTGCGTTGAAGTTTTTCGAGACCCAGGAGAAGGCAAATCTCGAGTCAAAAAGACGATTTTCGTGCTTGCGGCACCGTTGCTTGCGTTGGCGACAGTGGGCGTCATCCTTCCTTTCAAGGATTGGTGGCCGGTACCCAGGGTGTTGTCGCAGACGTCGCTGATCATCGGATTGATCCTCTTGCTCGCGTATCCGATATTGCGCCAGAGGCTGGAAAAAATGCCTGCAGCCGTCTTTATGGTGCTTCCGGCTATTTTGATTGTGTCTTTTGTTTTCAAGAGCAATCAAGTTTTCGCCGATCAGCAGCGTTTGAATGCGTGGGACCGGATGAAGGTCAATCGAATTGTTGCGCGCCTTGAACAGAAGGCTGATTTTCAAAAAGTTGAATACATTTTTTTTGGCGGTGGCAGAGGCGGATATCCAGCAGGGTTGAACACCATCCAAGGTGATATGAACGTGTCTGCGCTCTATCCGATTTATTCCAAATTGCCATTGCTGTTGGAGACTTCCGGATATCGATTCAAGCCAGCGGTTGGCGAGCAGGCGATTCAAGGAGAAAATCTCTGCAAAACCTCGGCAGCGTGGCCAAGCGAAGAGTCAGTTTCCGTGATTGGAAACTTGGCTGTGATTTGTTTGGATAAATGAATTTCTTTGATTTTTCCGTTGTCTTTGCGGAAAAATGAAGCGGAATGGTTTTTCGATAATTGAGCATGTGATGTACTGCAATGAATGACTCTCAGCGAATATCCGTCGTGATTCCGGTTTATGCGGGAGAGCAGACGCTTGCCGCCCTTGTCGCGGAGATCGAGAAATTCACCTCGCCTCAAAAAACGGCCGACGGGACCGAGTTTTTTGTGTGCGAGATATTGCTCGTTCACGATTGCGGGCCGGATCGTTCGGATGTCGTGATTGGCGCGCTCGCGGAGAAGTATTCTTTTGTTCATCCGGTATGGTTGTCTCGCAATTACGGACAACACGCCGCAACGATGGCAGGCATGGCGAGTGCAACGGGTGACTGGGTGGTCACCATGGATGAAGACGGGCAACAGGATCCAGCAAGTATCCAGACCCTGATCGATCAGGCGCTTAGGGAGGGTTTGCAGCTTGTTTATGCCCAGCCCACAAATCCGGCGCCGCACGGGTTCGTTAGAAATTTTTTCAGCAAGACCGCCAAGATAATCAGCATGCGGCTTTTGGGCAACGCCTCCATTGGCCGCTTCAACAGCTTCAGATTGATCGATGGTGAAATAGCGCGCACCTTGTCGGCGTATTGCGGAAACGGTGTGTACCTTGATGTCGGGCTTTTCTGGATCACCGGCCGCATCGGGCATTGCCCGCTTCAGCTCAGAGAAGAGTTTGGCCGACCGTCGGGCTATTCTTTTCTTTCGCTTGTGAAGCATTTCTGGAGCCTGGTTCTGACGACCGGAACCCGGCCGCTCCGCCTGATCACGGTTGTTGGTGCCTTTTCAATATTGTTTGCTGTCGGCTTCGCGATGTATGCCTTGTATGAAAAATACACAGGACAGGTTCCCGTGGAGGGCTGGGCGTCGCTGGCGGTTGTGGTGGCTTTTTTCTCCGGGGTGATACTGACGGCGCTCGGAGTCATTGCGGAATATTTGGCAGTGACGATGGGGATCGCAATGGGCAAGCCGCTTTACGTGGTCAGCTCCAAACCGACCCGATCGAACCGTTCATGATGCTGGCTTGGGTGCTGGGGGCGCGAGGCCTGCTGGGGTCGGCCTTGTGTCGAGCGCTCTCGTTGCGAGGCGTAAGACCATTTGAGCCCTCGGAGCGATTCCAGTGGGCCGATGAAGCGAGGCTGCGCTCGCAGATCGAAAGGGCGGTTCGTGAGTTTTCCGCTCAGGCGAGTCGGGCGAACCACTGGGAAATCTATTGGGCTGCGGGTGTGGGAACCATGGCAAGTTCCGAAGAATCGCTTGGGCCAGAGACCCGTGCCCTGGCTTGGCTGCTTGAATTGATCCAGGCAGACGCGCGGCTCCTATCGATACCCGGCAAGCTCGTTTTCTCAAGCTCTGCGGGCGCGATCTACGCGGCTTGCTCGGACGAAGTGATCACCGAGCGGTCCCTGCCTGCGCCTAACAGTGCGTACGGCCGGGAGAAATTAAGCCAAGAAGATTTGCTGCGATCGTTTTGCGTTGCGAATCCGGGAATGACGGTACTCCTTGCCCGCATATCCACACTTTATGGTGCGGGTCAGGCGACGGGAAAGCCGCAGGGGCTATTGACCCATGTTGCGCGCAGCATTGTTAGAAATAAGCCGGTCAAGATTTACGTTCCCATCGACACTATTCGCGACTATATTTCGGTTGACGATGCGGCAATGGAAATCACTGCAGTGCTCGATGAATTGAATTTCAATCCCGGTGCGCTCGTGAAGATAATTGCCTCGGAGCGTCCAGTGACAATCGCCGAGATAATCTCCATATTCAAAAGGGTTGCAAAAAAGTCTCCAAAAATCACGACCGGCGTCAACGGGTCATCCATGCTGTTTTCTCGGCGTGTTCAATTTCGTTCCGTTCTTCCAAACGGGGCGCGCATGCGAAAAATTCGCAGCCTCACGGTGGGGATTTCTCAATTGTTGAGTGCTGAGCGATGCGCTCATGCAAATCCTCGCCGCCAATGAAGTCGGGGTTGATATTGTGAAGCTGTTTTGAGAAATGAAGGGAGGCAATATTTTCTCTTCTCAATTCATTCGATTTCTCGTCGTAGGCGTCATAAACACGCTGAGCGGACTATCGATAATTTTTGCATCGAAGTATTTTTTCGGCGCGAGGGATGTCGTTGCGAATCTCATCGGCTATGGCGTTGGATTGTGCATAAGCTTCACTCTCAACAGCCGCTGGACGTTTGCGTACGAAGGACGGCAATTGACTGCGGTAGCGAAATTCATCCTTGCGACTGCGGTCGCGTATGGCGCAAATCTCCTGACAGTCATTGTTGCAATAGAGCATCTCGGAGTGAATAGCTATCTCGGGCAGGCAATGGGCATGCCCGTCTATACGATCACAGCCTATCTGGCGAGCAGGTACATCGTGTTTCGCCCGGCCGGCTCGTGAAACAGTCTGGTCATTGCGGGGATGCAGGTCCACTGGAATTGTTTTTCATAGGTGTGCTGCCGGTGGCTGCGGATGCCACAGGTATGAAATGTCAACCGTATACTCGCCCGACTTGCTTCGGCGCGGGACACCTTTCTTCTGACTTACCACACCGTTGCACATGACTCTTCTTATCTATGGAGCGGGCGGACTGGGACGCGAAGTGCTGTCTGCCTTGCAGACATCCGGGGAGCATGTGTCCGGCTTCGTGGTCGATCCGGGCTTCCCGGTCACGGATATCCGGGGTCTGCCAGTGCGAGCCGAGCGTCTGGAGGCTTTGCCGGACCCTGTCGCGCGCTTCGTCTTGGCGGTCGGGGACGGCAGGGCGCGTCAACGCGCCGCACTGTCTCTGGGGGCCAGCACTGCGTTCGTCACGGTGCGGCATCCGGCAGCGGTGATCGGCTCCTGCGTTTCGGTCGGCAAAGGAACCATGATCATCGGCCCTTGCAACATCACGACGGATGTCTCGATCGGGGCCCACGGCCTGATCAATCCCGGCTGCACGATCGCTCATGACTGTGTGCTTGGGGATTTCGTCAATCTCGGGCCTTCGTGCGCCCTTGCCGGGCGCGTCACGATTCAAGAGGGCGCCAATCTGGGCGTGGGCGTCTGCGTCGCGCCAGGTGTCGTGATCGGTGCCTGGTCGACGGTGGGTGCCGGTGCCGTGGTGATCCGGGACGTCGAGCCTGGGTCGACCGTCGTTGGTGTTCCGGCACGCCCCATTCGCCGCGGGGGGTGACGCCGCCCCTGCTGTCCTGTTTTCGGCCCAAGCCTTTATCGCCCCACTGCTCAGATGTCTCAAGTCATGCCCATTCAAGAACGCGACGCTTCCCCGGCGACGATCAAGGTTTTGCGACCGAAACTGCCAACGTCGGCTGAACTCCTTCCTTACCTCGAGCGCATCGACAGCGCCCGCACGTACAGCAACTACGGGCCGCTCAACGGAGAATTCGCGCGCCGTCTCGGCGATCTGGTCGGAGGCAGTCACACGACGCTGACCTCCAATGGAACCACCGCGATCGAGCTTGCATTGAGGTTGCGTTGCGAGCAGGGCGGTCACTGCCTGATGCCGGCGTTCACCTTCATCGCCAGCGCGCACGCGGTGTGCAATGCCGGGCTGACGCCGTACCTGCTTGAGGCAGATCCGGACACCCTGGCGCTCACGCCCGAAATCGCGACCGCCGCGCTGAAGTCCGTGCCCGGCCCGGTCGCAGCCGTGTTGGTCGTCAGTGCCTTCGGTGCGCCGCCGGACTTTGCCGCGTGGGCCGACTTCGAGGCGCGGCACGGGATTCCCGTCGTGTTCGATGCGGCGGCGGCATTGACTTCGCTCTCCGGTATCGGCCAGCAACCCGTTTGCGTGAGCCTGCATGCCACCAAGACGCTGGGCATCGGCGAAGGCGGCGCCATCTTCTGTGCCGACCAGGCGTTGATGGAACGCGCAACCGCCATGACGGGCTTCGGATTCGCCGGCCAGGAGCGCCTGTCTTCGCTGCGCGCGGGCAACTATCGCATTTCCGAATACGCGGCAGCGGTGGGCTTGGCGGCGCTGGACGGGCTGCCAGCGCGCCTCCAGGAAATGCGCGACCTGACGGCCGCGTATGCGAGTCGACTGGAAGGAAAAGCGGTGCAGCTGCAGCGTGGGGTCGGAACCGATTGGGTCACCATGACGTTGAACGTGATGGTTCCGGCTGCGGATCTCGCCGCGACCCTGGCTCGGCTCGACGACGCCAAGGTCGAGTGGCGTCGCTGGTGGGGCCTGGGTTGCCACCGGCATCCGGCGTTCAAGGATGTGCCGAGGTCCGACCTGTCGGCAACCGACGCCCTCGCACCCCGTGTCATCGGCTTGCCTTTCCACGCTGACCTGTCGGCGGGTGACCTGGACCGCGTCACCGGTTGCCTCCAATGAGCAAGAGCCCGCTTCTCTCGTACATCGTTCTTTCGTACAACTACGAGCGCTACATAGGCAAGACGTTGCGCAGCATCCTGGACCAGACGGTGCAGGACTTCGAGATCGTGGTCGTGGACGATGGATCCGTCGACAACTCGGTGGCCATCGTTTCCTCCTTCGAAGACCCGCGCATCAGGCTGTTCGTCAATGAGAAGAACCTGGGCGGTGCGGCCAGCTACAACCGGGCGGTTCAAGAAGCGCGTGGCGAGTGGTTGGTCAACCTGGATGCGGACGATTGGGTCGATCCACGAAAGGCCGAAATCCAGTTGGAGGCGGCTGCCCGGAATCCACAACTCGATGTCATTGGTACCTATGTCGCGATCTATGACGAGAATGACAATCGGCACCCATCGGCCGACGCGATGGAGGCGGGATACAACCAGCCGCGCGACCTGAATCTGGTCGACACCTGGATCGGTGCCAACCACCTGTGCCGGTCCTCCACCATGGTGCGCGCTTCCGCGCACCAGCGAATCGGGCTGGATGACCCGCTGATGGTCCGCGCGCCGGACTACGAACTGTGGACTCGCGCGCTGCAGCACGGATGCAAGTTCGCCATCATTCCGCAGCCCCTGACTTCCATTCGCGCGCACTCGCGTGGCGTGACACACGGTGATCCGGTCGGCACGCTGCTCGAGGTCAGCTACGCGATGCAACGCAATCTGGTGCCTCTTGCCGAAGCGCGTTCGCTGCTTCCTTCCATCACGCGAATGGTTGCATGGACATGCCGCCATCCATCACTGAGCCAGTTGCCACCGTTGCAGGCCCACAGGCTGATCGGCGTGATGATGCAGTCGACAGCAGCCTCTGATTTCCAGCATTTCCGTGCCATGCTGGGAAACTACAGCGACCATCCCGAGCTCGCCGAAATCGGTCGGCGCTCCTTCGCATTCGTGGGACCGGGTGCCGATGCCTATCAGGATGTCGACAAACTCCACAGTGATATCCGGGCCTATATCGAGGCGAGGGACTACTTCAAAGGGGAGTGCGAGAACTGGGAGCGCGCCTATCGTTCGCTCCAGGCCGAGCACCAGGCGCTCAATGACGCCCTGGCCTCACGCGGCTCCCCCTCCTTTCCCCGGCGTGCATGGTCGCGTCTTGTCCGTACCCTGACCAAATGAACTCGCCCCGTATCCTGGCACTGCTCCCTTTCCTGGTGAAGGGGGCTCTCTCGATTGCGATCTTCCGTGCGCTCAGAGCGCGCGGAGTCGATATCACGGTGGCCTATTGCGGCGATGCATCGGCAGACTACGAGCCTGATGCGCTGGAAGATTTCGCCTCGACCGGGCATCTTCTCAACCTGTCCGGCATGTCCTCGGTGACCCGGTTCGATCTGGTTCAAGAACTTCTTGTCGATCGCAAGATAGATCTCGTACTGCAGGTGGGCGCGACCCAGCTGTATCACCTCCTTCCCTATTGGAAAGAGCGGTTGCCTGCGCTGCGGATCGCCGACATCCTGTACAACGAAATCGGCCATACGTTGAACCACTTCCTCTATGAAGGATGCTTCGATGCCGTGATCGTCGAGAGTGATTTCATGGGCGATTTCATCAGGCGATCGTCCCGCAGGCCCGATCCTCCTGTTGTCGTCGTTCGCAGCGGCGTCGATGTGGACGATTTTTTCCCTGCTGCCACGCCGCCCAGCGGCGCTGGACTCAAGGTCGGATATGTCGGCCGGATGTCAGGTGAGAAGAATCCTGTTGGGTTCATCGAATTGGCGCGGCGGCTGGCGAGCCTGAACCCCGGACTCGATTTCGACATGTTCGGCACGGGCCCCGACGCGGCCATGGTCAAGGAGCGCGTTGCAACCAGTGGGATCACCGACAGGCTGAGGTATCACGGTTTTGTGGAGCACGCCAAAGAAGCATTGCACCAACTGGATGTGCTCATCCTGCCGTCGAAGTTCGATGGCAGACCCGTTCTGGTCATGGAGGCGAATGCGTGTGGCATTCCCGTGATTGCAGCGCCAGTGGGCGGAATCCCTGAATTGGTGGCCGACGGGGTCAACGGTTTTCTGATGCATCCGACCGAAACCGAGCGCATTCACGGGCTGCTGTCCAGGTTGCAGGAGCAGCCGCAGGCGCTCGACGCACTGAAGACGGCCGCGCGTGCCCATGCGCTGGCGCATTTCAGCCGCGAAAAGATGATCGAGGCGTATGCGACCGCCTTCGCGAAAGTGGCGCTCATTTGAAAGAGACTCACGACCGGTATCGCGAGCTTCGCTGTGACGCGCGCGGCGGCAAGCGCACGGGCCTAAACGATGCCGCAGCAACCCACCATTGAAAATCTCAAGGCGCTGACCAGCCTGCGATTTTTTGCCGCAATGATGATTGTGGTCTTGCACGGGTCCAACAGCCTTGCATGGCCATGGTTGCGCGGTGCGCCTTTGGCGCTTGCGCAGGGCGTCAGTTTCTTTTTCGTCCTGTCCGGGTTCATCCTGACGCATGTCTATGGCGATCGCCCGCCAGGGTCGATCTTGACGTTCATGCGCGCAAGGGTTGCGAGACTTTGGCCGGTACATGTCGTCGGCATCGTCTTGCTGGTTGTCAGCGTGGCGCCGGACTCGATCACATTCGACGGTCCCGGCATCTTCAGCAAGTGGGTGGTGCTCGGCGTTAATGCGATGCTCGTGCACTCGGTTTTCCCATTTCTGGCGTACACGTTCTCGTGGAACTCCGTGTCGTGGAGCATCTCGACAGAGATGTTCTTCTATCTGGCGTTTCCGTTCCTGCTGGTCAACATCGAGCGCACTTGGCACTGGAAGCTCTTGGGCGCCGCTGTGTTGGCGGTGGGTCTGATCGCAGCGCTTCGCATCGCGGAGGTGCCGATCGAAAGCGGTGACTTCAATCGGTTCACGGCGGCATATGCGACTTACCCGAACCCGTTGATGCGTGGGTTCGAGTTTGTGCTTGGCATGTCGACCAACGTGCTGTGGAGGCGGTATCTGAGCCATCAGTCCAGATCGCTGTGGTGGTGGACGGCCGTTGAAGTGATCGCGCTCGCTGTTTGCACATGGTGGATGCTGACAGGCTTCTACGCGGTGCAACAACAGTTCCCGAGCCCGTGGTTCAACCTGTTTTTTCAGCCGGCCGGATCGTGCTGGGCTTTTGCATTGGCGATCGGGTGTCTTGCCTCCGGTCGCGGCCTGGCCGGGCGATTGCTGTCCTTGCGCCCGTTCGTATTTCTTGGCGAGATCAGCTTCTCCATCTACATGCTGCATCTCATCCTGATCAAGGCATTCGTGACCACGTTCGCATGGCCGGGCGTTCCCGAGTTTGTCTACTTCAGTGTGCTCCTCGTGCTGGCGACGACGGTCTATCTGCTCGTCGAAAAGCCTGCCCAGCGGCTGCTGCGTGGCGGAAGCAAGGCCAAGACATTGCATCCGCCGATTGCAGAACGAGCTGCAGCCAAGTAGAGCGCCATCGAAGCATGAGAGAAACCTACCTTGACGGCCTGCGCGGCTGGGCGGCGCTCGTTGTCGTCTTGTGCCACGCGGGGGAGATCTTCTGGCCGACATGGCGTCCCGGCTTCTATCCTCTTCTCACCGACGGTTCATTCTCGGTGTTCATCTTTTTCGTTCTCTCCGGCTACGTGTTGAGCGTGGGATTCTTTCGGACCGGTGAGCGACGCGCAGTCGTCGACCTGGCGCTTCGACGCTATCCGCGGCTCACCGTGCCGATCTTCGCGGCGTCGTGTCTGGCCATGGTGTTGATGGCTCTCGGGTGGATGCGCAACATCCCGGCGAGCAAGGTGACAGGAAGCGAGGGCTGGCTGCCGATCGTCTACTCCTTCACCCCCACGGTGGCGGATGTGCTGCACTTTTCCTTCTGGAGGGTGTACGTCGATGGCTCGCCGGCAAGCTCCTACGATGCGCCGCTTTGGACCATGCCCGTCGAGATGCAAGGTTCGATCCTTGTCTTCGCTGCGCTGCTTGTCATGGGGCGGGGGCCCGTGCTGCGAGGCGTCATTCATGTGGCGCTGCTCGCGATCACCGGATGGCTTGCATCTCCGTTCGTGGCGATGGCCGCAGGCGCCGCGATTGCGAATTTCACGCAGCTCGACATGCATCGGAAGCTAAGCGGGTCGAAGGCCGCGCCCTTGGTGTCGTGGGCTTTGCTGATCGGCGCGATCGTCTTCGCCGCGGTGCGGCCAAGTGACTTCGGGCCCGTGTGGCTCACGCTCTGCAGTGCCGGGCTGCTCTATGGCGTGTTGCTCAACGGGGGATTTCAGCGGGCACTTTCGTTGCCGATATCCAGGTGGCTCGGCCAGGTCTCCTTCTCGATGTACCTGCTGCACGTTCCGGTGCTCTGCAGCTTCACATCGTGGGCCTATCTGGCGTTGGGTCGGGGAGACAAGCTTTCGAGCAGCGGGACCGTTGTGCTGCTGTGCGCAACAGTCGCCCTTTGTCTTGTCACTGCCGCCCTGTTCCACTCGGTGGAAAGATGGGGCATCGCTCTAGGACGCCGCTTTTCGTGGGCAGTCCTTCGCGCCGTCTAGTCGCGGAACGTCTTCGATTCGCGGCGCGTCGCGGTCATCCGCGTGTTGCTCCCTGATCCGGAGCGACCCCTGGAGCTTCTCGACACGTCGCTCAGGATGGATTCATCAGCGACTGCAGCTGCTTGTACATCGCAGCGTTGGTCGCTTTCAGGTTTTCGGTGTCGTGATGCAGGCGATCCCACTCATGTTGCCAATTCTTCGCCTGTTGCTCATGCCATTTCGCACTTTCCAATGCGCCTCCGGCATTGTCTGCAACGACCCGGTCCGCATGCCAGAGCTGGGTCAGGCGCTTCACCAGATTGAAACTGTAGGCATGCTTGACCAGCGTAGGCAGCGCCAGAATGCGGTCGGCAGTCACGTTGAATGAGTGGACGACGTTGTACGCAAGATTGATGCAGGTCTCCTCGTCGGAAAGACCGGCGGGCGAAGGCCGTGTCATTGCCTCGAGAAGCTGGCTCACGCGAGCGAAGACCGCAGGATCGCGAGCGGCGACGCCGATGTAGGTCGAGCTGTACCCGGCGATATCGGACTCGAATCCAGTGAATTGATGGTCCGGAAATTCCTTGAACAAGGCCTCCAGCCCCTTGACCGTGGGGTAGTAGACATGCTCGTACGAGGATTCGAGCCAATCCTTGTTGTCCCTTGTGTATGACATCAGCGGGACCTCGAAGATGAGGACACCTTCGGGTCGAAGGGATTTCAGGGAAACATCGAATGCGCCCCTGAAATCGTTCACGTGCTCGAAGGTTGCGATCGACGTGATGAAGTCGAAACTGCCATGCGTTTGATTGCTGACTGCGGGATCGAACACATCGGAGGCAATGACGGCCACGCCTCTTTGTTGGGACACGCTGGCTGCGGCCGCATTGACCTCGATCCCGAAGCGTTCGTAGTCGCCGTTCAGGCTTCGGAGCAAATGGCCGTTGGCACAGCCGATGTCAAGAATCCGGCCCGCGGGTGAGATCGCCTCCAGCATCAGTTTGACCCACAGCAGGCTGTGATCCGCCGTGAACTCGTAGTCGTGGTAGCCGACCTCGTCTGCGTTGCTCGCGCCGTAGTACGTGTCTTCATAGAAGACGCTCGTATCTTCGGGAACCACTTCGACGACCCCCATGTCGCAGTTCTCGCAGAACAGGACATTGCGCCCATCACCCCGTGTCAATGAGCGGCCCACACGGACAGACGCGCAAACGTTGCACTTGAAATGCATATTCATTCAATCCTTGGGGGCGCAAGATGGGGGGCAATCATCATATTCGTTGAATGCCCGGAGGGTCTACGGAGACCGATGTGAGTTACGGCGGTTGCAGCCGTGCTCCCTCAGCTTTCGACGATTCGGCCGTGCTCCAGGTGAATCACGCGATTGCATTCCTTGGCAATCAGCTCGGGCGAGTGCGAGGCCAGCACCAGGATGCCCGACTTGGACACCACGTCGCGCATCCGCTTCTCTGCCTTTTCGGTGAAGGCGGCGTCGCCCACCGACAGCCATTCGTCCATCAGCAGGATGTCGGCCTCGACGCTGGTCGAGATGGAAAACGCCAGCCGCATCATCATGCCGGTCGAGTAGGTGCGAACGGGCATGTTGACGTACTCGCCCAGGCCGCTGAATTCGCAGATGTCGGGCGTGAGCCGGTCGACCTCTTTCTTGCTCATACCCATCACGAGGCCGCGCAGCATGATGTTCTCGATGCCGGTGGCGTCCATCTCGATGCCCAGTGCGGGGTCGATCAGGCTGGCCACGGAGCCCTGGCGCGTGAATTCGCCCGACGAGGGCTCATAGACGCCCGCCAGCGTGCGCAGCAGCGTGGACTTGCCCGCACCGTTGTGGCCGATCAGGCCCAGCCGGTCGCCGCTCTTGAGTTCGAGGTTGAGGCCGCTGAGCGCCTGCACCACGGTGACGCCGGTTTCCTTGCCGAAGCGCCCGCCGGTGACGGAGGCCGCCAGCGTCTTCTTGAGTGACACCGAGCCGGCCCCATAGATGGGGAAGCTGACCGAAACGTTCTTGAGTGAAATGGATGCCATGGATCAGAGCCAGTAAACGACGCGGCGACGGTATTTGACGAACATCACGCTCGCGGCGGTCAGGCACAACACGGTCCACAGACCGATACCGATCCAGCTTTCGAGGTGGGCCACGCCGCCCATCAGCGGCGTGCGCAACAGGTCGAGCATCTGCGCAAAGGGGTTCCACAGCACGTACTTGGCGCGGCCCGGGAGGTTCTCGGGAAGCCAGAACACGGGGGTGAGGAACATCAGCATCTGCATGATGCTGGTGATGATCTGCGTCACGTCGCGGTAGCGGGTGCAGATGAGGCCCAGCAGCAGGCCGAGCGCATGGGCGTTGACGATGAGGATCAGGAAGGCCGGAATGACCAGGAGAACCGACCACGACAGCGAGACGCCGGCCCACAGGGCGACGGGGATGTACAGCACGATCTGGTGGGCGAACTGGATCAGGTTGCGTCCCAGGCCTCGCCACACGAAGAGGCTGATGGGAAAGTAGCCCTGCTTCAGGTAGTTGGAGGCGCCGACGAAGGCGTTGCAGGCATCGGTGACGATCGCGGAGAAGAAACCCCAGAAGATCACGCCGAGCGCCAGGTGCGGGAAGAACTTGTCCAGCTGGGTGCCGAAGAGCGAGGCATACAGCGGGCCCATGCCGCCGATCATGATGCCCATGCTCAGCGTGAGCCACAGCGGGCCCAGCATGGAGCGGCGATAGCGCAGCACCACGTCGAACCAGGCCAGCGTCCACCAGATGTCGGTGCGGCGGGTGCCTTCCCACCAGTCGGCCAGGGCGCTTCGATGGAGATTGGAATGAACTTGGCTCATGCGTGTGCGTCAGTGTCTTTGTCTGCCATGCGGATGCCGATGTGCAGGGTCAGGTTCCCACCGCCGCGTGAAACGGCGATGAGCAAAAGCGCTTCGTGGCCGAGGGGGTCAAGCGGGATTTCTTGGAGGGCTATGGCCGGATGGGCCGGGACGGTGCTCGTGCGAGCCCGCGCATTTTATTCAGAGTATCAACTGAGAGATAATTTTACCGGCTCCGGTTCCCCTGCAATTCGTAACCATGGAAGAGCCCACCGCTCCCCCGATCGGACGGGCTGCGGCTGCCATCGGCAGCATGCCCGACAGAAAAACGATCCACCCATGCGCAATCCCCGTCCTCTCGAAGTCTCCGTCGCCCTGTGCACCTACAACGGCGCCCGCTTCCTGCGCGAGCAGGTGCGCAGCATCTGCCTGCAGACCCGGCCGCCGATCGAGGTCGTGCTGTCCGACGATGCCTCGCGCGACGGCTCGGTCGATGTCGTGCGTGCCACGGTGGCCGAATGCGCAGCGGAGCGCCCCGGGCCGCCCATCGCCCTGCGGGTCTTCGAGAATCCCGTGGCCCTGCGGGTCGTCAAGAACTTCGAACAGGCCATCTCTGCCTGCACCGGCGACCTGATCGCGCTGAGCGACCAGGACGACGTGTGGGTGCCCGACCGGCTCGAGCGGATGGTGGCGCCCTTCGTGCAGGACGACAACCTCTGGCTGCTGCACACCGATGCGCGCCTCGTGGATTCCCAAGGCCGCGACCTGGGCAACACGCTGTTCCATGCGCTGGAGGTCACACCGTCGGAGCTCGAGCGGATCCACACGGGCCGGGCGTTCGATGTGTTCCTGCGCCGCAACCTCGTGACCGGTGCGACCACGGTTTTCCGTCGCTCGCTGCTTGCCGATGCCTTGCCGTTGCCGGTGGAGTGGGTGCACGACGAATGGCTGGCCATCATCGCGTCGACGACGTCGCGGGTCGACCTGCTGGAAGAGCCGCTCATCGACTACCGCCAGCACGAATCCAACCAGATCGGCGCCCGCCGCGACACCTACAAGGAGAAGGTACGCAAGGCGCTCGCCTCGCGGGGCAACACGCACGTCGAGCGCGCGATCAAGGCCGAGCTGTTGCTGGAGCGTCTACTCCAGCTCGGCGATCGCGTGCCCCCCGAGATCATCGACAAGGTGCGCAGCAAGATCGTGCACCAGCGCTTCCGCGCCGCCTTGCCCGCCTCGCGCCTGGCCCGGTGCGTGCCGATCCTGCGCGAGGCCATGACCGGTCGCTACGACAAGTTCGGCCGCGGGGTGCGCGGCGTGGTCCGCGATCTTTTCGAATCTGTCTGACACAACAACAATGAACCCAACCAACGTCCCCGCGAACCCTTCCCCGCCCGGCGAGCCGATGGCCTGGCCGAACGTCGTGGTCATCATTCCGTTCTACAACGGCGCCGATTTCATCGAGCGCTCGGTGAAGAGCGTGTTCGAGCAGTCGGTGCCCGCACACGAGGTGATCGTGGTCAACGACGGCTCGCGTCCGGAGGAGCGCGCCGCGCTCGACGGGCTGGCGGCCCGCTACCCGTTCCGCATCCTCGACAAGGAGAACGGCGGCCAGGGCTCGGCGCGCAATGCGGGCGTGGCGGCGTCGACCTCCGAATACATCTGCTTCCTGGACCAGGACGACTTCTACCTGCCGAACCACATCGAGACGCTGGTGTCGTCGATCCCGTGGGACGACCGCCTGTTCGGCTACATCTACGCCGACCTGTACGAGGCGGACGGCGACGGCAATGTGATCCGCACCGGCGTCATCAAGGACCACGCGCAGCACCCGAAGCGCAGCATCTTCGACCTGCTGCGCTACGACATGTTCGTGCTGCCCTCGGCCGCGCTGGTGAGCCGCAAGGCCTTCGACGCGGTGGGCGGCTTCGACTCGCAGTTCATGGGCTACGAGGACGACGACCTGTTCCTGCGCATCTTCCGCAAGGGCTACAGCAATCACTTCGTGGACAAGGCGGTGACGGTCTGGTGCATTCACACGGCCAGCACCTCGTTCGGTATCCGCATGGTGCGCAGCCGCTTCAAGTACTTCAAGAAGCTGCTGCAGATGTTCCCCGACGAGCACCAGCGCGGCCGCTACTACCTGCGCGAATACCTGATGCCGCGCTTCCAGCTGTTCTTCGTGAACGAGGCGATCGAGGCCATCAAGAAGGACGACCAGTACCGCGGCGAGATGACGGCGGTGCTCGATGACTACGCGGCCATCGTCTTCGCGAACCCGTATGTGGGCCGCAAGAAGAAGCTGCGGTTGTGGATCACGCTGTTCCTGCTGCGCCGGAGCACGCCGGGCATGGTGCGCTTCATCGGCGCGTTGACGAAGCTGCCGGGCATCCGCAGCCTGCGCAAGGTCTACAAGTCCTGATGCGCGCCGCGGCGGCCCCCCCGCCCCCCCCCCCGGGATAGCC